>JAISYD010000236.1 GCA_031270145.1 Planctomycetota bacterium | reverse complement strand
ATGGCCCCAGGCCAGCGAGGCTCGCTTGGCCAAATCGTCGGGCGCCAATTCCGCGGCTTTCCGGTAGGCGGCCATGGCCCCGGCGGATTCGTGCAACCGTCCCCTGGCCTCGCCCAGGGTCGCCCAGGCGTCGGCGTCGTCCGGATTTTCCGTTAAAATCTCCTCCATGGCGATGACGTCCAGGGCGGCGGCGGCCCGGAGGCAGTCTTTTTGCCTAAGAAGCCTTCTCGCCTCGTTAAGGTAGTTGGACATGGAGGATCCTTTCAAGGATAAAAAAAGAGAGGCCGAAGCCTCTCTTTCGTCATCGGCGTCCTGTCGCCTCAGATATTGTTGTCGGAGGAACCGCTCCCCGGTTTGTAGAAGCCCTTTTCCTCCATATGGACCCAGAACTGGCCGTTCAAATACAGGCCCGAGGTGGCGAGGGCGAGGAATCCGGCGGCCATCAGCAGATCCACTTCCAGGGCGGCGCCGCCCATCAGGACCAGGAGGCCGGCCAGCATTACCTTGACCGCGGTGGAAACGCCGTTCCCGGCAACCGCGGCGCCAGCCGCCTTCTGAACCGCCAACCTTTCCGAATCAACAAACCTGCGGGAACTCAACATCGTACTCATAGCTGTCTCCTTTTCGCAAAGTGATGTACGCCAGTTGTTGTCCGCTATAAAACAACAACCGAAAAACGGGCCGCCGCACGGCGGTTCCAAAACGCCAAAACCTATGCTAAGCTGTTATACCCGCCGCCCGACCGCCTGTCAAGCGGCTTGGCGTTTTTTTCAACTCTTGCCGTAATCTCCCCAGCCAGCGTCGGCGGGAAAGGCCGGTCGGCGCGGGCAAAGCGTTTCCCCGCGGCCGCTTGCAATGCCCCGGCGAATCCATACGATATAAGGTTGACGGGAGGGAGGGGCGGCATGGCGAGGCGGTTCAAGTTCAACCTGGAGACGGTGCTGCGCTACCGGGGCGTCCTGGAGGATCAGCGTCAGCGCGAATTCGCCGAGGCCAGCCGCGAACTTGAGGAGGAGCGGCTGCGCCGGGAGGAATTTCTCCGGGAACGGGGGAAAATCCAGGACGAGATAGTCGCGGCCTACCGGGAGCGGGCGCCCTTCCATTTCATCGTGGAATCCTACCGGCTGGCCGGCGGCTTGGAGCGCTCGGCCGAGGAAAGCGCGAAAATCCAGCGGCGGCTGGCGGCGGAGATGGAAAAGCGGCGACAGGCTTTGATTGCTGCCCGGCGCGACAAGCGGGTAATGGAAACGCTTAAGGAGCGCCGGCGCGAGGAATTCGTCCGCGAGCGGGAAAGACAGGAGCAAACGCTCCTGGATGAAATGTCCATCCAGGCCCGGGGCCGGCGGTTGCGGGAAGAGGCGCTTCCCGCCGCGCCAACCCTCACAGATAGCTCAACAGGCTCATCTGCATGATCTGCGCCGACACTTGCATGGCGGCCTGGTAGGCGTTCTGGGCGGCCTGGAAATCGAGCACCGCCTTGGCCAATGCCTGATCGTCCATGCCCACCCGCTGGGTGATGGCGCCGGTGAAACGCACGATGTCGTCGGCGTGGCGCTCCGAAAGCAGGTTCATGCTCTGGGTCCGCGCCCCCACGTCGCCAACGGCGGCCAGGATGCGATCGATGTCGGTCGTGATGGTCCCGATGAGATCATGGAGCTTTTCGACGTCGTTCTGGTGCAGGGCGTCGATGATGTCGTTGATGGTGGAGAAGACGTTATCCTCCCGCTCCTGGCCGTAATTGCGGTTGCCGCCGGTGGTGAGGACGAAGTCGTCGCTCTGGCCGTCCAGCAAGTCGTTCCTGGCCACCGCCAGGCTGCCGGCCCGGATGTAATGCCCTTCGGCGTCCAGGGCCAGTTCGCCGTAGCGATCCACCTCGTAAAGGATTATGTTGCCCCTGGCGTCGGCGTAGTCGTAGGTGACGATGTTGCCGTACACGTCGGTCGACGTCACGGGCGTCTTGCCCGGCAGGGAACGGGAGGTCATCACCGTGTGGCTGGCGTCCTTGTAGAGGCGCAAGTCCGAAACCTCCGGGTCGGCGCTTTTGGTGATTACGCCGTGGAAAGTGCCGGCGTAGTCGCAGGTCACGCCGGGGAGGATGTTCTCCATGTCCCATTCCTGGATGGTGGTGTGCACGGAGCCTTCGGGGCGCAGTCCGCCCGGGAAGACGGTGATGTCGTCGTTTTTCCAGACGTCGTAATTCAAATTGTACCCTATGGTGTTGTCCGGCAGGATTGTCGGCTCGATCAATACCTGCTCCTGGCGGGTTCCGTAATAATCGAAATCGACGTGGCCGGAGACGCCGGAGTCGTTCCTCTCCTCCAGGATCAGGTTGGGCATGGTCCCGATAGTGTTCAGCGGCGACTTGGGCACGAAGGCGGGGACGCCGGTCGGCGGAGTGGGCGGAGTGGTGGTGTTGTCGACGCTCCAGGCCGGGTTCCAACTGCCGGCCGGGACAAAGCCCTCGGCCACCATCAGGCTGTTGTCGCGGTTCTCATAGGTCTTTTCCAGCTCGGCCTTGTCCTTGTAGACGCGGACGTAATAGCCGGGATCGATCTCCACGATTTCGCCGTTGTCGGCGATGAGCTTGACTTTCAGCTCGGGATGCAGCGGATCCGGCGGATAGTAGGCGACCTCGGTGTAAAGGTTGCCCTCCTGGTCGCTGTTCACCCCCTTGACGATGCCGTTGAAGTCCAGGCCGCTCAACTGCTGGTATTGGTCGCCCATCTGCTCATAGCAGTCGGTGTCCTCGGACACGGTGAGCCAGGCGCCGGCCAGGGAGGAGCGGAACTCCAGTTCCTTGCCATCCTCCGACACCCGCGAGGCGACGTACACGCCGGACTGCTCCACCGCCCGGTTGAAGTCCTCGATGGTGGCGAAGGTGGCCCGGAGATCGTGGCCCATCGGGACGTTGGAGTCCGGCTGGCTGACCGGCTGGCCGGTATAGGGGTTTATATTGGTGCTGACGATGCTCATGCCCTCGGACGGAAAAACGTTGCCGTCGGTGTAATGGCTGCCCCTGGGGATGACGGTGCCGGCCGCCAGATCGCCCGTGAAGGTTATGGTCTGCCCTTCCGCGATGACGGTGCCGGCCTGGAGGACGGCGGCGTTTATCGTCATCCCCCTGGGAAGCATCGCGTCCTTGTCCATGGGGGTGCCGGCGGGCAGGACATAGCCGTTCGGGAAAGCCACGTCCTGGGTGAACGTTTGTCCCGCCTTGAACAGGGTGTCGGCCTTGAGCGTGATGGGAATGGCCGAATCTATGTCCTGATCCTCCACTAGTTCCGCCGCCCCGCCGAAACGGATGCTGCCGGCCGGGGCGTCCGCGTAAAGCTGGTAGGTGTTGACGACGGCGTTGTCCGGGTCGCTTCCCATGTTCGACGAGGCGGCGGCGAAGTTGGAATTGGCCGGCAGTTCGATATACACCGATCCCTTGACGCCCTCGAATCCCGGGGCGCCGATAAACTCGATGCGCCCGGACGCGCAGTTGGCGAGGTTGTAGACCGGGGGCGGGCCGGCGTCGGCCAGGACGACTTGGTTGGCGAGGGACAGGGTGGCGGTGGCGATGAGCTTGGCCGGCTGGTCTTTGAAGGAGGGGCGGGAAAGCTCGACCCGGAAGCAGCAACCGGCGGCGTCGAAGCGGTAGTTGACCGAGACGTCGCCGTCCAGGTCGGTGGAGAAGACGTGGTTTTCGTCGTAGCCGTCGGCCGGCGGCTTGTCGAGGCCGCGGATTTGCCAGCCGGAGGCGATGTCCAGCAGATCCTTGGACTGGCCGTTGGCGTCGGTCTCCTCCACGAAGGCCGGGACATGCACCGAGGCTTGGAGGGTCTGGCCGAAATCGATCTCCAGCGACACCGACGCCTCGTTGACCGTTTGCGGCAGCACGATGCCAACCGTGCCGGAAAGGCCGGAGGAATTGGCCTCCTCCAGGATGACCGTGCCGCCGCCGCCGCCGTCGTTGTAGACGCCGGTGGCGACCAGGTCGCTCGCCTTGGCGCTGGACAGGGGGCGGGAATAAATCTCGACATGGATTTCCGGCGCCGTCGCCGTGCCCCGGTTGACCGCGCGGGCGTAAAGCTCGCCCTCGGAGCCGGTGTTGCCGCCCTTGGCCAGGCCTGAAAGGTTCCAGTCGTTGAAGACGTTGCCGCTGTCCTGGGTGGTTTCGGAAATGGCGATGGCGCCGGGCTTGGCGCCGTTGGTGAAGGTGTAGACCGAATCGTTGTAGCCTTCGAGGTCGGCCAGCAGGGTGCGCTCGGAAAGGCGGGGGTTGAGATCGCGGCCATGGATGAAGCCGTCCATTGCGGGATCGCCGTTGGGGGCTGAAATCGTGGGATGGTACTCGTTGGCCGTTCCCTTGATGCCCAAAGCCTCCGCCACCTTGTTGTTGGCCACCTCGTCCACCCGCAGGGGGGCGTAGGTCCGCCCGGTGTTGTAGACGCAGTCCTCCTGGTTGTAAATCACCAGCTCGCCGGAGCCGGGAGGGTTTCCGGCCACGCCTAGCCCGCCGGCGTAATAGCCGGGGTTGACGCTGTTGTCGTAGGCCATGTTGCGGCGCTGTTCGTAGACGGTGGGTTCCGGCAGGGGTTCGCCGAGATCGAACTCCTGGAGCGAAATGCCGTTGTGCCCGGGGTTGATCGTCACCTTGACGTAGCGGTCCTGGAGATCGTGCCAGTTGAGGTTGGTCGCGTCCAGCCACGGGTGTTGGGCGGTGTCGAGCAGGCGGGAGGCGTCGAGGGTTTGCTTCTCAATCGCGTCCTTGACGTCCTCCAGGGTGTCGCAGCCCGAAAGATCCACTTCCAGCCCGTCCGGGTAGGCGCTGTAATGGACCATGATCTTGCCCTTGGGGACGCCGGAGCCGCCGTTCAGGTCGGCCAGCCGGGTGGAGCGGTCGGTGGACAGGGTGACGTCGGGGTTCAGGTCGCGGCTGGAGATGGTGGTGATCATGTCGCCGTAGGCGTCGGTGCCGGTGCTGTTGATGGCCATGCTGGTCTTGGCGTCGACCAGGATGTTTATGTCCTTGTCGTCGCCCGTGTAGTTGACGTAGGCGCCGTTCACGATTTCGAAGGGCGGGGTGGTGGTGTTCTGGCCGCCGAGGATGTAGCGGCTGCCGTCGAAGGCGTTGCCGGACAGCACCAGTTGCTGCATGATTTGGTTCATTTCGATGGCGTTGGCGGCCCTTTGCTGCGGAGTGGTGGCGTCGTTGGCGGCGCCGACGGTCAGGGTCTTGACCGAGTCCATGATGGTTTTGCAGCTGGTCAGGTAGCCGTCCGTGAGGCCGAGGGCGCCCACCCCGGTCTGGATGCTCCGGTTGTACTGCTCGGTGCGGGAAATGATGTTGGTCAGCTTGATGCCGATGTTGGCGGCTAGGGGGTTGTCCTCCAGGTTGATCACCTGCTGGAAAAGCGAAAGCTGGTTGTTCACCTTGGAGTAGTTGGTGAAATTCCGGTTAATGAAATAGAGCGCGTTGTTGTTGGTGATCTTCGTCGTGCCGCGCATTGCTGGCCCTCCGCGCCGGCTCCCGCTACATGTTGATGAGCGTCTCGTAGAGCTGGTCCATGGTGCTGATGAATTTGGCCGCCGACTGGAAGGCCCGCTGGTAGGTGATCATCTTGGCCACCTCCTCGTCCTCGTTCACCCCGGCCAGGGATTCGCGCTGGGTGAACATGCGGGTCAGGATGTCGCCGGAAAGCTCCTTCTGGTTGCTGACGCGGTTGGCCTCGCTGGCCAGCCGGCCGGCCACCGACTGGTAATAGACCTCCAGGGTCATGTCGGCCAGGCCGGCCACCGCCTGGTCCCGCACCGCCATCAGCTCCATGGCCCCGCTGTTGTCGCCATCGGCGAAGCTCTTGGCGCCGCCGAGCAGGGCGGGCTGCTCGGCCAGGAGGGGGTTTACCCCCATGCTGGTGGAATTGTGGCCGGTGAAGAAGGCGTTTAGCCCCAGGGCGGCCAGGACCCCGGAGGTGTCGGCGCCGAAGCAGAAGCCGTAGTCTGGACTTTTTGACTCGATGCTCACCCGGTATTGGCGGTCGATGCTCACCTCGAAGACGCCGGGCATGACCTTGTCCAGTTCTCTTTGCATGCGGTTCACCAGGGAGTTCTCGGCGTCCGGGTTGTCGGGATCCCAGAGAATGGTGTCGGGCTCGCCGCCGGAGCTCGGCCGACCGTCCAGGTCGATCTCGATGTTCACGGTGGTCGGCTCGTCGGTGTTGCGGTTGTGGATGATTATTTCAAAGTTGCCGTTCTGGATCTGGAAGGTCCCGGCCGGGATTAGATCCTTGTAGACCAGCTTGTCGAGGGTTTCGGCCGGGTTGGTGGGGGCGTTCAGGGAAGTCAGGCTGGAAAAGCTCTCCAGGCCGCGGGTCTGCGAGTAGGCGCGGTTGAATTCCCAGATGAAGTTGGCGGCCAGCTTGTCGATGTCGTCCTTGTAGCTCTTGATGACGACGTCGCGCATCTCGATCTGCGCCGCCAGCTCGCCGTCCGACGGCCGCAGCGGATAGCGATCGCCGGCGAAGACCGGGGTGTTCACCATGGTCCCGTCGTCGGAGGGCGTCTTGTCCATGGCGATTGGCGTGACTTGGTCGTAGTAAACGAGGTTCCGGCCGTGGATGGAAACGATGAAGGAGCCGTTCGCCTCCTCGACCACGTCGATGTCCATGTAGCCGTAAAGCTCCTTGATCGCCTCGCCCCGCTGATCCCGGAGATCGTTGGCCACCCGGTCGCTGGCGCCGCCCAGTTCGCTGTTGACGATCGCCTTGTTGAGTTGGGTGATGCCCTCGATCAGCCGGTTTATCTGGACCACCGACTCGGCGATTTCGTTGTCGACGTCCTTGCGGTATTCGGCGAGCTGCTGGCCAAGGCTGTTGAAGCGGCTGGCGAGCTGCTCCGCCTCGGTCGCCACCGTGGTGCGGATGGAAAGGTTCTCCACATTGGCGGCGAAGTCGGACATGCCGTCCCAGAAATTGTTGATGGCGTCGGAAAGGGCGGTGCCGCCGCTCTCCCGGTTCAAGCCCGACAATTCGGAGAAGAAGGACTGGAGGTTGCTGTAGCAGCGTTGCAGATCGGTGTAATAGGCGTCGCTGGAGGTGGCCTGGCGCAACTGCTTTTCGATGTATTCGTTGCCTATCCGTTTTACCGACTGGGTCCAGACGCCGGTTCCGATGATGGAGTTGTTGAGGCCGGCGGTCCAACCGGTTAGCGCCTCCTGGTTCAGGCGCTGGCGGCTGTAGCCCGGGGTTTCGATGTTGCCCAGGTTCTGGCCGGTTACGTCCAGGCCGTAACTGGCGGTCAGGAGGGCGCTGGTGCCGATGGCCAAAGTATGGAAAGCCATGTCCCGCTCCTTGGGCGGATCCGTTCCGGGGATCGCGCCGATTGGAAAGTTCTTTCGGGATATTAGCAATATCCATGCCAATGCCTTGAAGCATGTGATTTAATTTGGCGCGCATGGGATGTAAGATGCAAAACTGAAATATGTTGTGGAATATTTAATTATAAGGGATAATGCTTTCCTTTGTTTGTCCGATCGGCAGGCGGCAATATCTGCCGGTTTTATGCCGATTGTGGTTCGGCCTCCAGGCGCGATTTTTGCGGAACTAGTGCATGGCGGCGTCTTGTACAGCCGATAAAAACCTGCGGGTGTTTATGTCTCGGAGACGCCGGCTTATGTCGCTTGCGGGTAAAAACATTCATTTTATGGGAATAGGCGGCATAGGGGTCAGCGCCCTGGCCGATATGGCCCTGTCGGCCGGCGCCCGGGTTTCAGGTTGCGATCAGGTCGAAAGCGAACTGACCCGCCGGTTGCGGGATCGGGGCATCGAGGTAAAAATCGGCCACGCCCCGGGACATGTGGCCCGGGCGGATATCCTGGTTCACACCAGCGCCGTCCCGCCGGATCACCCCGAGCGCCTGGCCGCCGGCGACCGGCAGGAGAAGCGCGGCCGCTTCCTGGCCCGTTTCCTGCAAGGCCGCCGGAGCATCGGCGTGTCCGGTACCCACGGCAAGACCACCAGCTCCTGGCTGCTGGCCCATATCCTGATCCAGGCCGGGCTTGACCCGGAGGTTTTTGTCGGCGGCATGGTTCCCGATCTGCCGGACGGCAACCACCGCCGCGGCGCCGGGCCGTTTGTGGCCGAGTTGGACGAAAGCGACGAGTCCTTCCTGCTGCCCAGGCTGAGAATGGCGGTGGTCACCAACGTGGAGTCCGATCATCTTGCCCACTACGGTTCCGACGCCGCTCTTTTCGCCGCTTTCGATCATTTCGCCGACGGAGTGGCGGAGGACGGCCTGCTGTTGGCCGGGGCCGACAATCCCGGTTCCGCCCGCCTTTGCCGGCGGCATCGGGGAGCGAAACTTTCCTTCGGTTTTTCTCCCGGGGCCGACTTGCGGGCGGAGCTGGCCGGCCCCGCCGGCGGCGGACGTTTCCGCGTTTTCCGTTCCGGGCGGGATCTGGGCGAATTTAGCCTGCCCCTGCCGGGGCGGCACAATATCCAGAACGCCCTGGCGGCCCTGGGGGCGGCCCTGGAATTGGGGGTTGAAGCGGAAGCGGCCAGGCGCGCGCTCGCCCGGGCCAGGGGCGTGGGCCGCCGGCTGGAAAGGCTTGGCAGTCTTGGCGGCGCCGCTGTTTACAGCGATTACGCCCATCATCCCACCGAGGCGGCGGCCTCCATCGCCGCCTTGCGGGAAACGCGTCCCGGACGCCTGTTGGTCGTGTTCCAACCGCATCTTTACAGCCGCACCCGCGACTACGCCGACGCCTTCGCCCGGATCCTGGCCCAGGCCGACGCCTTGATCCTGGCCGACGTTTATCCGGCCCGCGAGGAACCGATCCCCGGGGTGTCGTCCAGCTTGATCCTGGACGGGGCGCGTAGGATCAATGCCGATGTCGCCGGGCCGTTCCCTCTTGAAACGGCGGCCGCCGTTGCGGCGGAACTGGCCGCCGGCTTCGCGACGCTGGTCTTCATGGGGGCCGGCGACATCGATGGCGCCGCCAGGAAGTTGCTGGGAGAGGGGGGACAAAAGTGAAGCTTCCCCCTTTTATCCGGGAGAACGTCCCCTTGGCCGGACTCACCACCTTCAGCATTGGCGGCCCGGTCCGCTGGCTGGCCGAACCGGCCAACCGGGAGGAATTGCGGATCGCGCTGGCCCTGGCCGGCGAGCTCGGGGTTGAGGCGCGTCCGCTGGGCGGCGGCAGCAATATCCTGGCCGCCGACGCCGGTTTCGCCGGCATGGCGATACGCTTGTCGCCCGAGGGGGAGTTTGGGACGCTTCATCCCGATCCCGTTTCTTCCCTTCGTTGGCGGGCGGGCGCGGCGGTTGGACTTCCGGCCCTCCTGCTCGCCCTGGCGGATCGCGGGGTGGCGGGGGCCGAATTTCTCGCCGGCATTCCCGGCCGGCTGGGAGGGGCGGCGATCATGAATGCCGGCGGAAGGGATCGGGGATTTGGACAGTTCATCGCCGAGGTTGAGGTTTTTTCCCTTGCCGGCGGCGAACAGGTGTTGAAGGGAGCGGATTTGTCCTTTGGCTATAGGCGAAGTTCGCTGGCCGGCGGCATGGCGATTGGTTTTGTCCTTGTTTTTCCGGCGGCGGACGCGCCCGGGGCGGTTCGGGCGCGGATGCGGGATTTTCTGGAGCGGAAGGGCCGGACGCAGCCCCTTGGCCAGCCCAGCGCCGGCTGCGTGTTCCGGAATCCCCCCGGCGCTTCGGCCGGCGCCCTGCTGGATCGGGCCGGCTGCAAGAAATTCCGGGAGGGCGGGGCCGGCGTAAGCGGGCGGCACGCCAATTTCATCGTCAATCTCGGCGGAGCCGCCGCCCGGGACGCGGCGGTTTTGGCCAGGCGCATGCGTTTGGCGGCGGCGGCGGACAGTGGGGTTTGGTTGGAGCCGGAAATCGTCCTCTGGGGCGACGAGCCGGCCTTTTCCTTTTTAACGGAAGGCGTTGCGTGATGGCAAACGATCAGGAGCGATCCGCGTTTCCGGGGGTCGCCGTTCTTTGCGGCGGGCCCGGTGGCGAACGGGAGGTTTCCCTTAACAGCGGCCGCAATGCGCACCAGGCCCTGTTGCGGGCCGGAGTGGACAGCCGGCTCGTGGTTGTGCCGGCCGAGTCGCCGGAGGAGACGCTGGAAAGCCTGTCCTGCCGGGTGGCGGTGCTGATGCTGCATGGGCGCTTCGGCGAGGACGGAACCGCCCAGCGGATCCTTGAGCGGCGGGGCGTCGTCTTCACCGGCTCGGATTCCGCCGCCGCCGCCCTGGCCATGGACAAGGCGGCGGCGAAGGGGATTTTCCGGAGGAACGACATCCCCACTCCCAATTGGGCGGTCGGCGACAGCCTGGAGCGGCTGGTCGAGGCGGTCGAGGAAGCCCGGCTTTCCTATCCGCTGTTCGTCAAACCCAACAGCGGCGGCAGCTCGGTGGGCGTTTCACCGGTGTGGCGGCCGGAATATCTGCCGGCCGCCGCCAGGCTGGCCCTGGCCGACGATTGCCTGGCCCTGGCCGAGGAGATGGTGGTCGGCCGGGAGCTGACCGTGGGCTGGCTGGACGGCGAGATCCTGCCGATCATCGAATTGCGGGCCGACGGGATTTTTTACGACTACCGGGCCAAATACTTGTCCGAGGCCACCCGCTACGCCTGTCCGGCCGATTTGCCGGAGCGGATTGCGGCCGAGGTCGGGCGCGTCGCCGATTTGGCGATTCGGGCGCTCGGGACGCGCGATATCGGGCGGGCCGACATCATGCTCGGTCCCGGCGGCCCCATGATCCTGGAGGTGAACGCCCTGCCGGGCTTCACCTCCCACAGCCTGGTGCCGATGGCGGCCGGGGCTTCCGGGATGAGCCTGGAAAATCTCTGCCTGCGGTTGGTCGGCCTGGCGGGAATGCGGTCGGCCGGTTGCGGCGGCGCCGTTCCCTTGCCCGCGGAATCGATCCCCCTCCGGCAACCGCCGGCGGCGCGCCGGGACGGCATTGATTGGGAAAGCCTGTGCCTGCGGCTGTTCGGCCGGGCCGAAAAGCGGGCGGGAGCAAGCTGAAGCCATGACGGCCCGGGTCAACCCGATGCCCGAAAGGGTCGGAACCGCGGTTCGGCGGCAGAAACCGGTTAGGCGCCTGGGCCGGACCCTGTTGCTTTTCGCCGCCCGGTTCTGCCCGTTCCTGGCGCTGGTCGGCGGTTGCTTTTTCGCCGCCTCCCTCCTTTGGCGGGAGGCGATGCGGGATGCCCGTTTCCGCCTGGACGGCGAAACGCTCGCCCTTTACGGCTCCCTTCGGGAGTGCCCGGAATCGATGGACGAATTGACGGCCCTGGCGCGGCGGTTCGCCGGCCGCAGCCTGTTCGATCCCGAGCTGATTTCCGACATCGAGGCGGCTTTTGGCGAAAGCGTGTGGATCAAGAGGATTGTCGGCATCCGCCGCAGCTTCCCCAACCGGATCGAGATAGAATATCTTTTGCGCCTTCCGGCCGCCCAGGTCTGGCATGATTCCCGCTTCTGGCTGATTGACGCGGAAGGGATGCTCCTGCCGGCCGAGCCCTCCCGTACGCCGGCCGGGGATTTGCCCGAGATTGTCGGGATCGCCGCCGATGTCTTCCGCGGCCGTCCGGCCCCGGGCTCGGTTTGGAACGACGAGGGGGTGGCCGGGGCGCTTGGCGTCATCCGCGCCTTTTGGGGCTCGACCCTTTCGGAGGCGCTGCCGGTGGCTAAGGTGCTGGTGAGCGCCGGGACCTTCCGGAGCGGGGGGCGGGACATGGAGAAGCGCCGCCGCTTCGAGGTGGTTTCCACCGGCGGCGTGGTGATCCGCTGGGGGACCTACAACCCCGGTTATGCCGGCGGCGAGCCCACCAGCGCCGAAAAATTGCGGGCCCTCCAGGAATTGCTCGCCTCGCCCGAAGTCGCCTCCGGCGTGGCCCTGGATGTGCGCACGCGCCTCCCCGGTTTTTTCCTGGTCGATTGAGTTGGAAATCCCCGAAGGCCGGCGGCTTCGCCGTAACCGCCTCTCCTCCCCTCGGCGCGAAAAATCCCGCCCCGGATTCTCGCGTCTCGGGCTTGCGGTTCAGGCCGCATAATACCGATTTCCTTTGATCCTGTCCGGTAAAAGTTGATAATGGTCTCATTCTTTTTCCAGGAGGCCATATATGAGTCGTCGTCTTGAAGTGCCGGAAGAGTTGTTGTCTGACATCGCTGGTACTTGATGTGGCTGGCCGGCACACAAGTGGCCGATTACGTGTCCCCGGCAATGTGACGTTACAATTGCTGCCGGCGAAATCACCGGAATTGAATCCCGCCGAACAACCATGGCGGGAGATCCGTCAAAAATATCTGGGAAATCGTGTCTTTCCCACCGTCGAAGACCTGGATGAAGCCGTTGCAAAAGCATGGTTGGAAGTGATAAAAGACGCCAACGCCATCCGATCGCTTTGCGGATACGAATGGATTACACGAATCAGACAAAATTAAAGGGAATTGGTATTACACAAAAGTGAGATGCGCCTCATTGAGAGTCTCGGAATCAAGCGATTCGTCCGCGCCCTTAACAAAGCGCTACATCGATTGCACGTTCTCCTCGCAGCGAGCGTACACCTCCCCCACCGTTTTTTTCTGCGCCTCGGAAAGCGGCAAGAACGGCGGTCGGCAGGCGCCCATGGGAATGCCCTGCAGCGTCAACGCGTGCTTGACGCAGGCGAAAAAATTGCCGGTGTCGAGAAACGCGGCGATCAGGGTGTTCAGTTCACTCTGCACCCGCAGGGCGGCCGCAACGTCGCCGGCCCCGAGATAGCCGGCAATCTTCTGAAAACACCCGGGAAGCGCGTTGACGCTGGTGCCGATGCAGCCGGTCGCGCCCATGACCTGTGCGCCGCAGAACACCTCGTCGTACCCGGAAAGAACGACGCCCTCGGGATAGGCGGCGCGGAGTCGTTCCATCTCGAAAAGGTTGTGCGAGGTGTGCTTGACCCCGGCCACGCTGCCGGTGCACAGTAGCTCCCGGTAATAGGCGACGTCCAGGTTGACGCCGGTGAAGGCCGGGATGTTGTAGAGGAACATCTTCAGCCCGGACGCGTCCATGAGGCTCCGGTAATAGGCGGTGACCTCGTCTTTGGTGTATTTGCAGTAAAACGGGGGAATGGCCGAAATGGCGTCGCAGCCGCTCGCGGCCGCGTGCTTGGCTAATTCCTTCGCGTCGTTCGCGTTCATGGCCCCGACATGGACGATGACCGATTTGCCGCCGGCCTCCTCCCTGACCGTTTCCACGATCCTCTTCCGCTCCGCGACGGTTAGGGCGAACAGTTCGCCCGAGGTACCGCACAAATAGAACCCGCGCACGTCCTTCGCCACCAGTTTCCGCACCAACAGGCGGAGCGTGTCGAAGTCGAGGCCGAAGTCCCCCTTGAATGGCGACATCAGCGCGGGGTAGATGCCTTGTAGATCCATGCCGCGTTCCTTTTTCATGGCGGCGGCCCCGCCCCTCTTGGACACAGGCCGCCGCATTGGTTGTGGTGGTGGCGCGATTACGAATTGAGCAACCGCTTGGCGGTCACTTCGCCGCCGTTCAAGAGATGGGTGATGGGCAGCGGCCGATCCACGCCCTCGATGAAGGCCGGCCGCGCCGCCCACGGCGTGCAGGACATGACGTTGGCAAGGTCCATCCAGTACTGCAGACGCGCCGGGCGCAGGCCCCAGGTCATGTGCAGGTGGTTGGCCGGGGCGTAATGCTTGTATTCGAACATCGAGGCGTACTTGGGCACGATCCAGGTGTGCGGCCAGTCGTGGTTCGAGGTCTTGCGGATGGCCTCGGACAACTTCTCCGGCATTTCGGTGGTCGTCGCTTCGTCCCAGATCATGGTGAACTGGTCCGCCACCGCGCTGTAGGCCAGGCGGCCGGCGATGCCCTCGATGCCGCCAGGCGACACAAAGGTCACCGAATTGCCACCGCCGGCGAAGTAGTAGGGATCCGCCAGCGGCATGGCGATATTGGCCATGATTTTCTCCACCTTCGCGCCGGGCCGCGCGGCCCAGTCGAGGGCGGCGGAGCCGGAATTGTCGCCATCGACGAAACCCTTGGTCGCCCAGATGTCCGACTCGGAATAGGGGACGCCCAGCTTGTCGGCGATGGGCCTGACCTCCCACGGTTCCCAGACCTTGCGGAAATCCATGAACAGCGGCGGATTGCCGCCCGACAGCCAGGTGAAGTAAAGCTGGGTCAAAAGCGCCTGGATGTCGGCCTCGGTCGCGTAGGGGAGCGGCGCCTTGGGACCGTTGTGATCGAACGAGGAATTGAACAGCGATTCCATGACGTCGACGACCGGCAGCGGAATGCCGCGCGCGTCGGAACTCCATTCGAGCTGGTTCATGAAGCCCCCGCCCACCGCGTTGATGTCGGCCATGAGATCGCGGAGGACCAGATATAGGGCCAGGCCCTGCTCGAAGCTCTCCAACTGGGCCTTTGTCTTGATGATCAGGCGCTTGCCGACGTGCTTCTCGAGCCAGCCGCGGAGGGTCTTGAGTTCCGACGCCTTGTACGCCTTCTTGGCCAGGAGATCGGCGGCCAGTTTCATGTCCAGGCGGGTGATTTCGAGGCCGAAGGCGCGGCGGGTGGGAATGACGTGCGCCAGGGCCGTCTCCATGCCCATGGAGTCGTGGCCGAACACCACCACCCGGCGCCCCTTCAAACCGGCGTGCGCCAGCGCCGCCTGGCACCAGTCGACCAGGTCGACGGCAGTTTGCTTGCTCATCGTCGGGTCGTCGCCGTCGTCCGGCCAGGAGCCGACGTTGAGGTGCGCCATGCGGCCGGATTGGGCCAGGGCGCCCGCGGCGGCCTGCGCGAACACCACGCCCGGCAGAGTGGCGGAGTTGCCGCAGGTGATGTTGAGGGGCGTTTCCTTCGGAAAATGGGCGAGGAAGGAGAGGAGCGTGGGCTGCGGGAAGCACCAGGCGTCGGGGACGCAGACCAGGATGTCGGCGCCGGCCTCCTTGAGCTGGCGGGCGGCGATGTCGGCCGAGCGCTCGCCCATGACCAGGGTTGGAGTGTACACGACCTGCGGCGCGGCGCCGCCGGGCAGTTTGACGCCCTTGGCGATGACCTCGGCGGCCATCTTGACGATGTTCTTGCCCCGGGTCCAGAACTTCTTGTCGATGCGCGGATCGTTGGTGGCGAAGACGCCGATCATCGGCAGCCTGACGTCGGCCTTCGTGCTCTCGCCCAGATTCTTTGCCTTGGCCATTGTTCTTGTCCTTGTCTATGCAGGGGGCGCGACAGCGCAAATCTCAGTGCGACTTGCTGCGGCCCAGATAAAACGATTTCAAATCCTCGTGTTCCAACAACTCCTTCGCCTCGCCCTCGAAGACGATGCGCCCGTCCTTGAGGATGTAGGCGTAGTCGGAATACTTGAGCGCCATGCGGACGTTCTGCTCCACCAGCAGGATGGTGAGGCCGCCCCTATGAATTTCCGCGATCTTGGCGAAGATGTCCTCGGTCAGCTTGGGCGAGAGAGCGGCGGACGGCTCGTCGAGGATCAGCAGCTTCGGCCGGCACATCAGGCCGCGGGCGATGGCCAGCATCTGCTGCTCGCCGCCGCTGAGCAGGCCCGAAGCTTGGTTTCGCTTCTCCCGGAGCCGGGGAAAGATCGCGTAGACCCGCTTCATGTCGGATTGGATGATATCCTTGTCATCGATGACGTAGGCGCCCAGCATCAGGTTTTCCGCGATGCTGAGGGACGGGAACACGTCCTTGCCCTGGGTGACGTGGGCGATGCCCTCGCGCACGATGTGGTGCGGCTTGACCCGGACAATCGACTTTCCCGCCAGCTTGACGTCGCCGGACATGACCGGCACGAGGCCCGACACGACCTTGAGGATGGTGGACTTGCCGCAGCCGTTGCCGCCGAGGATGGAGGTGAAGCTGCCGTCCCGCACCGCGAAATCGACGCCGTGCAGGACCTTCATCTTGCCATAGCCGGCCACCAGATCGGAAATCCGCAGCATACCCTATTCTCCGCTTCCCAGATACGCCTCGATCACCTTGGGGTCGTCCTTGACCACGGCCGGCGTGCCTTCGGCGATTTTGCTGCCGTAGTCGAGGACGGTCAGGATGTTCGAGACCTGCATGACCACGTCCATGATGTGCTCGATGATCAGCACGGTGGTCTTGAGGACGTCGCGCATGTATACGATAAGCTCGATCAGCCGATCCACCGCGACCGGGTCGAGGCCGGCGGCGGGTTCGTCCAGCAGGATCAATTTCGGCCGCGAAATCATCGCCTGTCCCAATTGGATCATGCGGCGCTGGCCAATGGACAGGTCCGACGCCATCGACTTCGCCTTGTGGTCGAGCCGGATCACTTTGAGGATGTCCATGGCCCGGTCCGCCATTTCCCGCTCCTGCCGCCGAGTGTGGGGAAGGCGGAAGAGGGTGGCGGCCAGGCCGATGCGATCCTGGACCGAAAGCCCCAGCATCATGTTTTCCAGTACCGCCATGCCGTTGAAGACACGCATGAGTTGGAAGGTGCGGGCGATGCCCCGCCGCGCGATCCGGTTGGGTTCGAGCCCGTTTATCCGTTCCCCCAGAAAGGTGATGCTGCCCGAATTCGGCGGATAGATGCCGTTAATGGCGTTGAACAGGGTGGTCTTGCCGGAGCCGTTCGGGCCGATGACCCCGTGCACGCTGTTCTCCCCGACCTCGAGGGAGACGGCGTTCAGCGCCACTAGGCCGCCGAAGCGCAGGGTGATGTCCTTGACCTCAAGCATCGGGATCCCCCTCCGCCGGCGCCGGACCCCGGAGCAGCTTCGCCAGATTCTGGACGAACCCGCTCACGCCCCGGCTAAAGAATAGCACGATGAGGATCATCATCAAGCCGAAGACGACCATCTGGTACTGCACGAACTGCCGGGTCATTTCGAAGAAGATGGTCACTACCACGCCGCCGATGACCCCGCCCCACTTGAAGCCGAGGCCGCCCAGCACGATCATCAGCAGGAAGTTGGTCTGAATGACCTGGGTGAAGATGCTCGGGTTGACGTAGCCGGTGTAATGGGCGTAGAGGCTGCCGGCCAGCCCCGCGTAGGCGGCGCAGAGGCAGAAGGCGGTCAGTTTTACCCACTTGACGTTGACGCCGACGACGTTGGCTGCGAGGGGGTCGTCGCGGACGGCCCGAAATTTCCGCCCGAGCGCCGATTCGATGAGGTTGTGGTTGAACAGGAGCCCAAAGAGCACCAGCGTGTAGACGATGTAGAAAAACTTCTCCGCCGAATACAGCTGCGCGCCGAACCACGAGGGCGCGGGTATTCCCGCCACGCCCATGGCCTCTCCCAGGTACACCGAATTGTTGAAGGAGATGCGCACCGACTCGGCGAAGCCCATGGTCACCAGCGCCAGGTACGGCCCCTCGACCCGAAGCGAGGGGAAACCGACGAAGAAACCGAAGACGGCGGTCGTCAGCACGGCCAGGGGCATGGCCAGCCAGACATCGACGCCGAGGTTTCGGGACAGGACGGCCGAGGCGTAGGCGCCGATGGCGAACAACCCGTACTGGCCCATATTGATCTGGCCGGTATAGCCGGTGAGCAGGTTCAGCCCGACCGCCAGTAGAATGTTGATGCCGATCATGACGCACATATGGACATAATAATGGTTCGGCAGCACCCGCGGCAAAAAGAACAGCGTCGCGCACACCGCCGCCAGTATTGTTTTCTTAAGCATGGCAAACCCCGAAGCGAATTTCACGCCTTCTGCTTGACCCGGAAGTTGAAGATGCCGCCGGGACGAATCATGAGCATGACGATCATGATGATGAAGCCGATCATGTCCTTGTGGCCGGTGGAAATGTAGCCGGCGCCCAGGCTTTCCGCCACTCCCAGAATCAGGCCGCCCAGAATGGAGCCGGTGACGTTGCCGAAGCCGCCGATAACGGCGGCGCAGAACGCCTTCTGGAGGATGACCAGCCCCATGTTGTACTGGACGAAGGTGATGGGCGCGATAAGAATGCCGGCGGCGGCGGTCAACGCAGCCGCCAGGCCGAAGGTCACCGACATGGTGCGGTTGACGTTGATTCCCATGAGCGATGACACGGGCTTGTTATAGGAGACGGCCAGCACGGCCAGACCGAGCCGCGTCTTCTTGAAGAATACGGCCAGGGCGATCATGAGCACCATCGACACCGCCAGAATCAGCGCGTACACCGGCTGGAGGCGGATGGAACCAAGCACGATGGGCGACCCGAGCTCGAAGGCGAACGGCTTCGGCATCGGGTTCCAGATGATCCAGTAGAGGTTCTGGAGGACGGTGGAAACGCCGAACCCGGCCACCATGAAGGTGATGCCCCGGACGGTGAAGCCGCCGCCGAATTTGAGGATGGAGTTGTAGACGACACGCTGGATGATCACCGCGACCACTACCGTCGCGGCCACGGCCAGCAGGCACGCCGCCGGCATGCTCAACCCTTGATTGTAGACAAGGACCCAGCAGAAGAACGCGCCCATGGTGAGGATCTCGCCCTGCGCGAAATGCACGATGTCGAGCCCGGCGTAAATAATGGATATCGACAGTGCCACTAGCCCGTATAGCGCTCCCACCGCTAGGCCGGTAATCACCAAATCGATGAAGTGCGCGAGCGGTGACGATTCCATGCCCATTGCTGTTCCTTGATAGTATAAAACGCTTCTCCGGGCGGATACCGGAACCGCCCGGAGAGATGCGCAAAACCCTACTCGGCCGCCTTGAGCAGATCGAAGCTGCCGTCGGACTTCAGTTGCCACACCGAGGACTGCTTCATGCCGTCGCGGTCTTCCGGGGTGGGGTTGGGGCCGAACGAGCAGACGCCGGACAGGCCCTTGTGATCCTTAATGGTGCCGAGGGCGTCGCGGATGTTCTCGCGATCCTTGGCCAGGGAGGCGGCGGTGTTCTGGATGTCCGCCTGCTTGAGCGCCATGGCGATGATCTGGACCGCGTCGTACGCCTGCGCGTGGTTGTGATCCGGAGGGGTGCCCAGGGTGGCCTCGTAATCCTTGACAAACGCCTGGATGCGCGGATCCGGGTTGTTGGGGCTGAAGGTGGTGACGAAGATGGAACCGGTCGCGGCGTTGCCGGCGGTGGCGAAGTACTCGTTCGAGGACATCGAGGAGAAGCCGCCCTTGACGATGTCGCGGGACAGCCCGACGTCGTACGCCTGCGAGATCGCCCGCGCCATCTCCACCTCGTGGCCGGCCATGACCACGACCTCGGGATTCGCCTCCTTCACTTTCAGCATTTGGGACTTGAAGTCGATGTCGCCCAGGCTGAACTTCTCGACCAGCAGCGGCTCGACGTTCCATTTCGCCTTGAGGCGGTCGATGAAGTCCTTGGACTGGCCGACGCCCAGAGCCTCGGTCTCGTAGACGACGCCAAAACGCTTGAAGCCGCGATCGCCGGCGAGGTAGTCGGCCAAAGTATGGGCGTGGTACACGTCGGCCACCGCCATGCGGAAGAACCATTCACTGCGCTGGTGGGTCAGCTGAGTGTTGCTGGCCTGCGGGGTGATGAGGACGCAGCGGGCGCGATCGCCCAGGCCGATGGTGGCGAGGGCGGAGCTGGACGTGGTGGGGCCCATGACCAAGAGCACGTTGTCGTTGTGGATGAGGCGGTTGATCGCGTCGGTGGCGGTGGCGGGGCTGCTGGCTTCGTCGTAGATGATTAGCTGCACGTTCCGCCCGTTGATGCCGCCGGCCTTGTTGATGTCGTCGAAGGCCTTCTCCACCGTCTGTCGCAGCTTGTAGCCGATCTCGCCGGTGATGCGCAGGCAGACGCCGATCTTCAGGCCATCGGCCGCCCCGGCCCGCCCGCCCCCGCCCGGGGCGACCATGCTCAGCGCGAGCGCCAGAGCCAGTCCCAATGCCATTCCTGTCAGTGTTCTCGCCTTCATTTGACGCCTCCTTAAAAAGTCGCCGCAAAAAGGAATCACTCCACCACCACCGAAATCACACGATTTCAGCAACGCCGTATTTAACCGCCACCTCGTTGTTCTGCGCGATCACCTCCGGCGGATAGGCGATACCGTCCCTGAGCTGGCGCTCCCGCGCCCGCGCCTCCGGTTCGCCGGGAACCATGATCTCGTCAAAGCCTTCGGCCTTCTTGCCGCTCTGGATATACTCGACTTTCGGCCCCCCCTACCACGCGGTCCAGCCGCCGTCGACGACCAGTTGCGTCCCGGTCATGTAAATGGACGCGTCCGCCAGCAGGAACACCACCGCCCCGTTGTATTCGTCGGCCCGAGCCATGCGACCGATCGGCATCCGCTCCGTGTAGTTCTTCACGAACTCCGCGTCCTGCGTATCCCGACCCACCCCCGAAGGGACCAGAAGATTCACCCGCACCCCCCTCTTCGCCCAGTACGTCCCCAGATAGTGCGTCAGGTTCGTCAGCCCCGATTTCGACGCCGAATACGCCACCGGCTTGATGAACGGGACTCCGGTCTTTTCCTTCTTGTACGCGTAGATGTCCTGAATCGGCGACAGCAGGCCGTAGATCGAACCGACGTTCACGATGGAACCCCGACCCGCCTCCGCCATCGCGCCGCCGAACACCTGGCAGGTCAGGAAGGTGCCGGTGAGATTGATGTCCACCACCTCGCGCCAGACCTCCTCGGGAAAGAACTCGAAGGGCCCGCTGACCTCGGGCGGAGCGCTGGGTTGGGTGTCGATGCCGGCGTTGTTGACCAGGCCGTGCGGTATGCCCCAGCGCTCCTTGACGGCGGCGAGGGCGTCCTGCAGCTCCTTCTTCCTGGTGATGTCGGCCTTGAACAGGCCAAAGTTTTCGCTGTCCACCGGATAGCGGTCGGCGATGGCGGCCTTGTCGGGCATCCGGCGGTTGAGGACCGCCACCTTGGCGCCCCGGCCGTGCAGTTCCATCACGAACTCCCGGCCGATTTGGCCGAGACCGCCAGTCACCACGATAACCCGGTCTTTGAGATCAAACAGTTTGTCCATAGATGTCGCCTTTGCGAATTGAGTCGTGATTAAAGATTGTCTGGGCCGTCAGGGATATCACCGCCCTCGGAATTGGCCCGGATCCGACAGGCGCGATATCCGTGCCCATTTTAGTCGCGATGCCGGAATGGAACCGAGTCGCCCCTTTCGGGATCGGCGCGTCCTTTTTTACGAGACATTTGGAATCAGATAACTTTCACCTTTTCCGCGGCTTCCATGATGGAGGCGCAGGCGCGGTTGAGGTTGAGCATGTCGCTGCCCATGATCAGCATGTCGACGCCGGCGTCAATGGCGGCCTGCAGGCTGTCCGCCGTGGGCGGGATGACCGGAGCCATGACTTTGATGCCACGCTTGTGCGACTTCTCCACTATTTCCTTCAGGGCCTTCTGGATTTCCGGCTCGGCAAGGTTATAGAAGGTTTTCATACACTTGGAGAGGGCGTAATCGGCGGGGCCGAAGTTGATGACATCGAGGCCGGTGACGTCGAGAATGGCGTCGATGTTGTCCATGAACTCGAAATCCTCGGCCATGGGAATGACCAAGCAGTCGTCGGCTTCGCTCAGATAGTCGTCGTAGTTGAAGCCCTTGGCGGCGAACTTGGCGGCGCGGACGGTGGCGTCGATGCCGCGGCGGCCCTTGGGCGGAAATTTGGCGGCGCGGACGCAGCCCTGGGCGTCCTCGAGCGTCTTGACGTGGGGGATGATGACGCCGTCGGCACCCATCTCCAAGCCTTTGCGGATCTCAATGTCGTCGACGCGGGTGACGCGGACCAGCGGGCTGACCCCGGAAAGCTTGGAGGCCATGACCAGCTTTTCCATGTCGCTGTCGATGCCCATCGAGGTGTGTTCGGCGTCGATGAAGGCGAAGTCGAGCCCCCAGCGGCCGATGATGTCGAGGACGGCGGACGAACCGCTGTAGATCGTCATGCCGAGTACGGGACGTTTGGACATTTTCCCTTTCAGAGTAAGCATTCTTTCCCCTTATATTTAAAATTGTTATGCAACTCGACCATTGACGCGATGATCCTTAGGGGTTGTAAAAGAATAACTGTTACACCGGAGTTTGCGATTTATCATTGCCACAAGGGTTCTTCCGATGGAATTGTAACAGTTATTCATTTACGGATACTTAGGGAGACACGTTTGGCCCGATCAGAATCAACGAAGCGATCTATAACTTGCCTGATGATATGACAATCTACAACATGAACTGTTTCTTGTCAACTGTATTTTTCTCCTTGCCAAAAAAAGACCATTTGAATTGATACGCATTTTCGCTGTCGAAAACGGGAAAAATACGCATCCGCCGAGTGGCCGGCATAAACGCGGGTTCCGGTTTTTTAATTGACCAATCGTATCGTTCAGTGTACATTTAACGGAACACAGACAATTTTGAAGGAAACTATCATGAAGCCTGTCACCAGAGTCTCGCAAACCGATGTTGTGGTCGATCAAATCAAGGACTTCCTGCTTTCCGATCAGATCCAGATCGGTGACAAGCTGCCCACGGAAAAGGAATTTTGCGAAACCCTCCGCGTTGGCAGATCCACCGTACGCGAAGCCATCCGCGCCCTCCAGGTCATGGGCTACGTCAAGATTTACCCCGGTCGAGGCGCCTTTCTGGAGACCAAGAACCTCGACGACGCCACGCCTTCCATCGTCTCCTGGCTCGAATCGAACAAGGTGCAGGTCGAGGACATCGTCGAAGTCCGCATCGGCCTGGAGACGCTCGCCGCCAAGCTGGCCAGCGAACGCGCGACGCCCGAAGACTTCGCTGCGCTGGACAGGATCCGACTCGCCTTCGAGGAGGCCCTGGTCAACGCCGAATACGAAAAACTGAGCGAACTGGACGAGCAATACCACCAGGCCCTCATCGACGCGGCCAAGAACAACCTGCTCACGGTTCTCAACAAGGTCGTGTCCGTGGCCTTCGTCGAGTTCCGGAAGAATTCGTTCCGCATCAAGGAACACGCTGCCAACGCGGTCATTCCCCATCGCGACATCCTGAACGCGCTTCGCATCAGGGACGCCGATCTTGCGCAGGTGTTTGTGCGCCGCCATCTCGAAAAGATCCGCGAAGACCGGGAGAACACAGTCAAGCGCCGGGAAAGCGCCCGCATTCTGCGCGGCGAATGACTCCGCGTTTTCTTCCCCGACTCCGGCCCGCCGCGTCTGTTGCCTGCGCGGACGGGCCGGATGGGGAAACGTTACCGCAACCGCGTCCTTCCCTCATTCAAAGTAGCAATCCTTCAGATCGTACACCTCGCCGACGGGGCGGACGCCTTGCAGGTTTTTCACCGCCGCGCACGCGTGGGGCCGTTCATAGTACGGGATGGCCGGACACTCTTCCATGAAGATGCGCTGGGCCTCGATGTAGCACTTCTTCTTGAATTCGTCGTCGGTCGAGGTGCGGGCCTGGTCGAGAAGTTCGCTGAAGCGATCATTTTTCCAGCGCATCATGTTGGGCTGGCCCTTCTCGGCGAACTTCTTGTGCATGATCTGGTAGAAGAACTTGTCCGGCTCGCCGGTCGAGGCATTGGTGCCGTTCATGTAGATGTTTTCCAGTTCGCCGTCGAACAGGATGCTGAACCAGGTCGAATAGTCGGACGAGTGGATGTTGGTGTTGATGCCGATTTTCGACAGCATGTTTTTGATGACCTCGGAGGCGGAGATACGGGTGGCGCGGTCGTCGATGTACATCTCAATGGTCAGGTTGCCGCCCTCGGGGAAGCCCGCCTCGGTCAGCAGCGCCTTGGCCTTGTCGACGTCGAAGGGGTACCAGTCCTGTTTGAGCAACTCCTCGTCGAACGCCCAGACGCTTCGGGGGAAGGGCCCGACCGCGATGATGCCGACATCCTGATACACGGCGCGGAAAAGCGCCTTCTTGTTGATAGCGTGCGCGACCGCCTGGCGGACCAGCTTGTTGTCGAACGGGGGCTTGGAGTGGTTGAAATAGATCAGATCGTTGATGAGCGAGGGGCCGTAGACCATCTTGAGCTCGGGATCCGCCTCGACGCGAAGGGTGTCCTTGCCGGAGACGTCCAGGACAAGGTCGATGCCGCCGGTTTCCAGCTCGATCATGGCCTGGGAGGTTTCGGGGATGAAGCGGTAGATGATGGTCTTGATGGCGGGGACGCCGCGCCAGTAGTTCGGGTTAGCCTTGAGTTGGATGTAGTCGCCCGAGACGTACTTGTCGAAAATGAAGGCGCCGGTGCCGACCGGGTTGGCGCCGAAGCGGTTGCCGGTCTCTTCCATGACCTTCTGGGGGACGATATAGAGGTTGGTCGTTCCCAGATAGCCCAGCGCGATGCTGTTCTTGTAGAGGAAGGGCATGTACAGGGTTTTTTTGTCAAGCGCCTTGATGCCGTCCCAGTCGAGCCAGTCGATGCCGCCGGAGCTGGCCGTTTCCTTGCTCGCCGCCTTGAACGAGTAGACAACATCCTCGATGGTCATGGGAGCGCCGTTGTGAAACTTGACTCCCTCGCGGATGGTGAACTTCAGGGCGTTGCCGTCCTCGACGTACTCCCAGGCGGTGGCGATGCCGGGGACGTAGCTGTTGGGCTTGTCGCCCAACTCAAGGAGGCGATCGAACATATGGTCGTTGATGCGCATGACCTGACTGCTGACGCGCTTGTAGGGGTGGTAGTCCTTGGGATCCTGGATAGTCGACACCCTGAGAACGTCCTTGGTGGTTTGGCCGGCGAGGCACCCGAACACCGGTACCGCGACCAGCACGAAGACGGCGAGACAACGTAGCCATTTCCTACTCATATTATTCTCCTCGAATCCAATGAAACCCGCCGCGCACTCTTACGTGGTGCGCCTGAAAAATCGGACTGGTGACAACAATACCGCCAACATCGCCGCGAACGGGTCACAGCGCGTTGATCTCGCGAACGTAGTGGCAGGCCACGAAGTGGCCCGGCTCGACCTCCTCCAGCGCCGGCGTTTCTTCCCCGCAGCGCTCCCTGGAGTACTGGCAGCGCACGCAGAACCGGCAGCCCGGCTTGGGGTTGATCGGCGAACTGAGCTCGCCCCTGATCAGGATCCGCTCCCGCCGCTGGTGAATGTTGGGCAGCAGGATGGAGGAGAGGAGCGCCTTGGTGTATGGGTGGTAGGTCTTCTCGAACAGGGTGCGCGAAGGCGCCTTCTCCAGCAGTTGCCCCAGGTACATGACGCAGATGTTGTGCGAGATGTAGCGCACCACCGACATGTCGTGGGTGATGAAGATGTAGGTCAGGCCCAGCTGCTCCTGCAAGTCCTGCATCAGGTTGAGGATCTGCGCCTGGATGGACACGTCCAGCGCCGAGACCGGCTCGTCGCAGACGATGAATTTCGGATTGAGCGCCAGGGCGCGCGCAATGCCGATGCGCTGGCGCCGGCCGCCGTCGAGCTCGTGCGGATAGGTGTTGGCCAGGCGGTCGGCCAGGCCGACGGTGGCCATGAGCTCGCGGACGCGCTTCCCGATGACGGACCTCTCGTATTTGGCGATGATCAGCGGCTCGGCGATGGCGGTGCTCACGGTCATGCGGGGGTTGAGCGAGGAAAAGGGATCCTGGAAGATGATCTGCATCCGGTTGCGCAGCTCGCGCAGCTTCGCCCGGTTCACCTTGGTGATGTCCTCGCCCTCGAAGAACACCTTGCCGCCGGTGATGTCCAGCAGATGCAGCACCAGCCGGCCGAGCGTCGATTTGCCGCAGCCGGATTCGCCCACGACGCCCAGGGTCTCGCCCTCGGCGATGGTGAACGACACGCCGTCGACGGCGTGCAGGGCACCGCCCGGCGTGTCGAAGTATTTCTTGAGATCCCGCACTTCCAGCATGGTTTTGGCCATGGCCCGTCCTTGTTCAACGCCCGGGGCGTGTTACTTATTTCCCCGCCTTCCAGCAGCGCGCGAAATGCCCCGGCGCGACCTCGGCCATGCGCTGGGTGTTCCGGGTGCATTCCTCCGTGCATTTCGGGCAGCGGGTGTGGAATTTGCAGCCGGACGGCAGGTTGGTCGGATCCGGCATCATGCCGGGGATCGGCGACAGCCGGGTCCGGTTGTCGTCCATGTCGACGCTGGGGAGCGAGCCAAACAGCCCCTCGGTGTAGGGGTGCGCGTGGTGATCGAAGATGTGCTCGCGGTTTCCCGTTTCCACCGTTTCGCCGGCGTAGATGATGGCGACCCGGTCGCACATCTCCGCCACGATGCCCAGGTCGTGGGTGATCATGAGCATCGAGGTACCCAGCTCCCGCTTCAGATCGTTCATCATCTCCAGCACCTGCGCCTGGATGGTCACGTCCAGCGCCGTCGTCGGCTCGTCGGCGATGAGCAGCATCGGGTTGCAGGCCAGGGCGATGGCGATGACGATGCGCTGCTTCATGCCGCCGGAGAACTGGTACGGGTACTCGTGGTAGCGTTCGGCCGGGATGCCCACCATCTCCAGTACCTCGCAGGCGCGGCGCATGGACTGGGCCGCCGAGATATGCTCGTGCAGGCGGATGGTTTCGCGAATCTGTTCGCCGACGGTGTCGATGGGATTGAGCGCGGTCATCGGATCCTGGAAGATCATGGATATCTTCTTGCCGCGGACGCGGCGCATGTGGGCCTCGCGATGCGCGGCCAGATCGACGCCCTCGAAAAGGATTTCACCCCCGATGATCTTCCCGGGGGGATCCGGAATCAGCCCCAGCAGGCTGAGGGCGATGGTTGTCTTGCCCGCCCCGGTCTCGCCTACCAGGCCGAGGGTCTCGCCCTTCCGCAGATTGAGGGAGACGTCATTGACGGCGTGGACGGTGCCGTCGTCGACGACGTAATGAACGGTGAGATTCTTTATTGACAGCAAGTCTTCGCTCATTTCGCGTCGCATCCTTACCGCTTGAGTCGCGGGTCGAGTGCGTCCCGCAACCCGTCGCCGAACAGATTGAGTCCAAACACCGTCAGCATGATGGCGGTGGCGGGGAAGATGACCACGTGGGGATAGTCACGGAGGAACAGCCGGCCCTGGGACAGCATGGCGCCCCATTCTGGTATGGGCGGTTGGACGCCGAGGCCCAGGAAGCTGAGGGCTGCGGCCATGAGAATGGCGTTGGCCACGCTCAGTGTCGCCTGGACGATGACCGGCGCCAGGATGTTGGGCATGATGTGCTTGGTGATGATGCGGAAATCGGAGGCGTTGACCGCCCGGGCCGCCTCGACGTACTCGTTGCCGCGCACGGTGAGCACCGAGGCGCGGACCACCCGAGCGAAGCCGGGCGCGCCGGACAGCCCCACCGCCATCATGGCGTTGATGATGCCGGGGCCGAGGGTTGCGGCGATGGTGATGGCCAGCAGGATGCCGGGAATGGCCAGGAGGGTGTCCATCAGGCGCATAATGATGTTGTCCCAGGTGTTACCGTAGTATCCGGCGATCGCCCCGAATACGCAGCCGAACACGAAGGAGATGCCCACGGCGATGATGCCGACCTGGAGCGAAATGCGGGCGCCGAAGATGACCCGGCTCAGGATATCGCGGCCGAGGTTGTCGGTGCCGAAGGGGAATTCGAGGCTGGGCGACAGGAAGGCGCGTTCGAGCGGATCCTGATCGTCCATGCCGTAAGGCGCCACCACGTCGGCGAAAATCGCCAGCAGCACCATCGCCAGAAGGATGGCCAGTCCGATGAGGGCCATGCGGTTTCTTTTGAGCCGGCGCCACACCTCGCCCCAGGGTCCGCGGCTTTTCACTTTTTTCATCATGTTGTCGGCTGTCCGCGCCGCCATCGCATTCCCCAACCAGAAGTTGAAACCTCGATGTGAATCGTCGCGTTTTCGAGAACTAGCTATTAATCAATGAATAATGAACAATGATTAAAAACTATAACGCCGGGGCTGCTCGCTTCCACTTGTCTTTAGATGGCAAATGCACTTTGCGGTCAAAAATGCTCTTCTTCCTTCATTGTTCATCATTCATTGTTAATTCTCGAAAAAGTGACAGGTCGCATTTTTCCAAACCCGCAACTGCGGTATCAATTCTTCCGCTCGTGCCCGAAACGCGCGCTCAACCGGCTGCTCAGCCCGGTAAAAATAGAGACGGATTTGCTTCGTCGGCCCGCCTTGTACTGCGCCTTGATGCGCGGATCGACGAACGCGTAGGCGATGTCGACCAGAATGTTCAGTATGCAGAAGGTGAAGGCGATGAACAGCACGCCCCCCTGCACTACCGGGTAGTTCCGCCCCTTGATAGCCTCCAGCATGAAGTTGCCGAGGCCGGGGATGGCGTAGAGCGACTCGGTGACCATGGCGCCGCCCAGCTGCACACCGATCTGCAGGCCGATGACGGTGATGATGGGAATCAGGGCGTTCCGCAGCGCATGATGGAGGATGATTTTGCGTTCGACCTGGCCCTTGGCCCGGGCGGTGCGGATATAGTCCTGGCGGATCACCTCCAGCATGGCGGAGCGGGTCATGCGGGTGAGCAGGGCCACCGCCGGCAGGCCGATGCTCAAGGACGGTAGAATCCAGTACCGCGGCCCGTAAAAGCCCGACGGCGGCAGCCAGCGGAGGGTCAGCGAGAAAACGAGGGTAAGGAGGAGGCCCCAGCAAAAGGTCGGAAGGGACAGGCCGGCCAGGGCGATGACCATGCACAGTTTGTCCCACCATGAGTACTGTTCAATGGCGGAGATGATTCCGGTGGGAATGCCGATCACCACCATGACGAAAACCGGGAAAATAGTCAGGAGCAGAGTGGCGGGAAAGCGCTGTAACACCTCGTCCAGCACCGGGCCGTCGGTCAGGTACGACGTCCCCAAATTGCCCCGCACCACTTCTGAGAGAAACCGTCCGTACTGAACCAGCAGCGGGTCGTTCAGGCCCATTTCCTCGCGTTTCCGGTCCATTTCCGGCTGTGTGGCGCTTTCACCCAGCACCGTGCGCGCCGGGTCGCCCGGGGCGAAGTGCAACATGAAGAACACCAGCGTGACCACCCCGAAAAGAACGGGAATCGTCGACAACAGGCGGTTGAACACGTACTTAATCATTGCCGCGTCCCCTTGGAAACCGAAACCGACTCGCATGGGCAGCAACTTTATCCCGTCGCTGCGAACCTCATGCCCCGACCTCGGAAGACGAAGCCCAGGGAAGGACGCCGGCCTGAGCCTGCCCCTTGGCGCTATCCCTTCCCTTGATGACGGTTTCCTTGTCCACCAGAACTTTTTCGAGATGCCGGCGCACAAACATCTGCGCCAAATCGGCGTCGCGGGCGCGCAGCGCGTTCAGGATCTCGCGATGCGGGATGATCGCGTTGGCCGCGTGCTCCTTGATGCGGAAGGAATTTTAGCGGAACTCGCTGAACGCCTGCGTCACCATCTTGCTGATGGCGATAAGCAACTCGTTCTTGGACGCATCCACCAGGGTCTGATGAAAAACGGCGTCGA
>JAISYD010000331.1 GCA_031270145.1 Planctomycetota bacterium | reverse complement strand
CTGCGGGTGCGGGTGTTCCAGGGCTGACGCGGCAATCGGAAAGGCATGTTTATGGAAACGCACGAATTCGACATCGCGATAAATCCCGACGGGACGGTGCGCGTCCTGGTCCAAGGGACCAAGGGACCGGTCTGCGAAAAATACGCGGAACTGTTCCAAAACATCCTGGCCGGCGAGACGGTGGTGGAACGCACCGCCGAATACTACGCCCCGCCGACCGGCGTTGAAATAAACCTCGAGCAACGCGCATGAGTTGTCCGTCCTGCGGCTTTGAGAATATGCGCGGTATCGGCGTTTGCGCCCGTTGCGGCGCCAAGCTGCAATGGAGCGGCCCGCGCGGAAAGAAAAACTTCCTGCCGCCGAGGGCGGGCGAAACGAATGCCTTCCAGCGTTTTTGCCGGACCTTGCGGCGCCTGACTGATTATCCGGCAGCCCCGGGACGCCTTGGCCGCCGGCTAGCCGCGAGCCGGATTTTTCATTATTGGCATAACGTTCCGAGAACCGCGCTGATCGCGACCTTCCTATCCCTAGTGCCGGGGCTAGGCCATTTTTATCAAAAAAGAATCCTCGCCGGGCTAGGGTTCGCGGCGGCCTGGACGCCGCTCTTTTCCCTCCTGCTGACTCCTTACACCTGGTTCCCCTCATTCGGGTATTTAACGTTCCTAATCCCTTTCCTGACCAGCTCCATCCATATGCTGTCCATGGTTTCCGCCTCGCGGCCGCGCGAGTTCCGCCGCTGGCGCCGGGAGATCCTGGCGTTGTTGCTGCCTCTGGCCGCGATTGTTTACGCGGCCTATTTTTATCTGGCCTACACCACGGAATCGCGCTTCATGTCCATTTGGCTGCCCCCAACCGTGCAAGCCCGGGCGCCCTTTAGGATCGCCCTGCCGCTGCCGCCAAGGAAGTCCGCAAACATTTCCCTGCTGCTGCGGCGGGGCGCCGCCGGCCTGAAATCCGGCGACATAATCGCCATTGATTTCACCCGCGATAACCGCGGCGTGGGCCTTAGGCATTTGAATTTGGGGCGACACGGCTTAGCCATATGGCTGGCCGGCTCCAACGGCAAACTGAATTACTCCGGCGGAGTGCTGCGCCTCAATGACGTCGACCCGCGCTGGGACTTGACGCCCATGCTTGCCAATAACGCGGAAAAGGAATTCCAGATCCAGGCCGGAAAAGGTTTTTTCCTGGCCTTGCCGTTGGCCCGCCTGCCCGCGCTTACAGAGGAGGAATTGCCGGATATCTTCCAATACCCGGACGCCGCATTGCTTGGAAGAGCGGAATACCTTTACGACCGCGGCACCCGATGGTCGGAGCCAATAACCGCTTTTGGCGGAGCCGATTGAAGCCATGGGAAAAAGCAAAGGCGCGAACCGCTTCGCCAACCTCGAAATATCCGCGATCCAGCCTGACGCCGGAACCCGGAGCGGCGCGCCGGTTCGCGACGTCGCCTTCTACATGCGGGAGGGGCTGGCGCGGGAACTGGCGGGCGAGCACGAGAAGGCGCTCACCAATTACTCCGCCGCGCTTGGCGAAGATCCGCTGCACATCGAGGCCTGGACCCGGCAGCTCTGGATGCTGTTGTACCTGGGAGAGGCGGCGGAGGCGGTGGTCTGGGCCAACAAGGCGCTACAGACATATCCCAGGGATCCCGACATCCTTTCCTTGAAAGCCTTGGCCCAATGGCGTTGCGGCTTCGCCAAGGAGGCCAGGGAACTGAATGACGCCGCCCTTTCGGCCACCCGGGAATCGGCCAATGTTTGGCTGGCGCGGGGCGAAATGCAGGCGGCGGCCGACAACAAATCCGCCAACGCCTGTTTCAAGCACGCCGCCGCCGCGCCAGGGGAGACGGGCCTGGCCGAAATGCGGGCGGGCGACATCCTGCTGCTGATCCGGAAATACGCCGAAGCCATCCCCTTTTGCCGGGCGGCCACCGTGCGGTTTCACGACTCATCCTGGGCCTGGTACATTTACGGCTTGGCCCAGCGCGGCGTCGGCAGGGATGAATACGCCCGCGCCGCCTTCATGCGGGCGCATAACCTCAGCCCTCGGGATTCGCGCTACCGGGCGGCGCTGAAACGGCGGCGGAGCTGGCTAGCCCGGGCGAGGGAATGGCTGTTCGGAAACCGGAGTTGACCATGGCGGAAGAAGCGCTGGTGAAACGTTTCGAGGAATTGCTGGCTGGAGCCAAAAATCTTGGCGTCAGCGACATCCATCTCCTGGCCGATTTGCCGCCCATGCTCAGACTGAACGGCGAGATGCGCCACCTGTCGGGCTGGGAACCCTTTGGCGTCGACTACCTCAAGGCCCTGTCCGAGGCGATACTCAGCCCCGAACAGCTCGTCCGGCTGGAAAGGGAGCGCGAAATAAGCGTTTCCCACGCTTCCCCCCGCTGCGGCCGGCACCGCATAAGCGCCTATCACCGGATGGGCGCCAGGGAAATGGCCATCCGCATCGTCCAAACCGAAATACAGAACCGCGAGGCATTGGGGTTGCCGCCAATAGCCGACGAGGCGGTATCCCACACCTCCGGGCTGATGCTGATCACCGGGCCGACCGGCTCCGGCAAGACCACCACGCTCAATTACATGATCGACGCCATCAACAAATCGCTTAACGGCAAGATCGTGACGATTGAGGATCCGGTGGAATTCGCGCATCGGCACCAGCGCTGCATTGTGACGCAGATAGAGGTCGGCACCGACACCCCCAGCTTCTCCGGTTTCCTCCGGAGCGTCCTACGACTGGATCCGGACGTGATAGTCATCGGGGAAATGCGCGACCTGGAAAGCATCTCCACCGCGCTCACCGGCGCGGAAACGGGACACCTGGTCATGGCCACGCTCCACACGCCCTCGGCCATAGGGACGGCTGAGCGCATCGTCAACGTCTTTCCCGGCGAGCAGCAGGCGCAAATAGCCGTCCAGACCGCGTCCACCTTGCTGGCCGTGCTGTCGCAACGGCTGATCCCGACCATCGACAAGCAGCGGCGCGCCCTGGCCACCGAGGTGCTGATCGCCAACTCGGCGGCGCGGCACGTCATACGCGAGCGCACCTTTTTCCGGTTGAACGACATAATCATGACCGGCTCCAAGCAGGGGACGCATTTGCTGGAAACGTCCCTGGCGGAATTGTACCGATCCGGCGTAATCACCCTGGCCAACGCCCTGGCCAACGCCAACAACCCCGATCACCTGTCTTCGCTGCTCAAAGATACGCCGCCGGCGATGGAAGCGTACTGATGCCCGCCGGCTGGCATGGTTGCCGAAACCAGCCCGGTCGACCGCTCCGGCGCCTCTCCGCCCTGGTTCCGACAATGCCATTGTCGTTGATAAGTTCATATGCATTGCTCCGGTTTTCGTTTCCGTGGACTTCTGGAAATTATGCGGCCCAGGCGAGTGCGTTCACAAGTAGTTTTTGAATTATCGTAAGGTCGGCGCGTGAGGACGACATGGCAATAATTCTTTCATCCCATAGTTGT
>JAISYD010000172.1 GCA_031270145.1 Planctomycetota bacterium | reverse complement strand
TCATATCGTCAATTTGGAGCTGGCGGTTAAATACCAGGGACTGCCGAAAAGGCTGTTTTCAACCAATTATCCGCCCCATAACCTGCTTAAGAGCTATTTGCGAAGGGGCGGGAGCGTCGAGGAGACGCTTGGAATGGTTTCGGCCGTGGAAAATCTCCTCCGGGCGGCGGGACGGACAGCCGCCTATGTCAGGAAAATCCCTCTTCCCGGAGGCCGCAACAATCGGGTCTGGCGGCTGAACACGGCGGAAGGACCGTTGTTGCTCAAGGAGTATTTTCAGGAAGACGATTGGGACCGGCTGGCGGCGGAAAGCCGTTTCCTGCGCTTTTGCGCCAGGGCCGGCGTCTCCCGGGTTCCCCGGTTGCTGGCCGAGGACGCCAAAACCGGACTGGCCTTGCATGGCTGGCTGAGCGGCGACCGCCTGGATCCGGAAAAACTTGGCGAAAGCGATGTGGCCGAGGCGGCGGCCTTCCTCGCCGAACTGGCGGCCGTTTCGCGCAACAGCCGGGCGGCGGAAATGCCGCCGGCCCGCGACGCCTGTCTCCGGCTGGACGATTTTTTCCGCTCGCCCCGCCAGCGCTTGGCGGATCTGGAAAAAGCCCTGTTGGAACAGCCGGAAACGGCGCTGACGCGGGAGGCGCGCCGCTTCCTCCGGGACAACCTGCGCCCGGCCTGGGAACAGGCACGGGCGGCGGTCATGGCCGATTTGGCCGGAAAAGACTTGCAACAACCTTTTCCGGACGATATGCTCATGTTTTCGCCATCGGACGCGGGTTTCCACAATGCCCTGCGCCTGAAGGGTGATGGCTTGGCCTTTGTGGATTTTGAATACGCCGGGCTGGATTCGCCGGCGAAACTGCTCGGGGACTTTGTCTCCCAGCCGGATTTCCCGCCGCCGGCGGGGACGTTGGACGCGCTGGCGACGGCGCTGGCGGACAATGCCGCCGCCGGGGGGGAGTTGGCCGGCCTGGTTGGTCTGCTGATGCCGCTTTTCCGGATCAAGTTTTGCTGCATAATTCTTAATGATTTCAAGATGTTGGACGCGGAAAGGCGGGATTTCGCGGAAGGCGGACGGCAAGCGTCAAGACTGGAGGGGCAACTGGCCAGGGCGAAGTCCTATTTGTCGTCGTCACGCCTTTGCGGGGATGATTTGAACTGAATGGAGCATATGGAAAACGGACGGCGCGAAAGCGCGCCTGGACGGCAAAGGGATTTCGCGGACAACACCGGCCTGACGCATCCCCACGATCTTTTGGCCCGGCATTTCCTGGTCAAGGCCGACTTGGCGGCGGATTTATTGCGGAACTATGTCGATCCCTCCCTGACGGCCCGCCTGGATCTATCCCGACTGAAGTGCGAATCGTCGAGCAATGTGGACAAGAACTTGCTGGAGCGGACAAAATGGTCACATCGCTGGCACAGGAATTATTGTTGGAAGGCCGGACGGAAGGCAAGGCGGAAGGCCGGGTGGAAGGCCGGGTGGAAGGCCGGGCTGAGGCGGTTATCCGAATTTTGCGGGCTCGCTTCGCTTCCCTCCCGGTCGGCGTGCGGAACCGGGTGCGTGGCTGCGGCGATCCCGTCCTTCTTGACTCCTGGATCGATTTGGCCGCCACCTGCCAATCATTGGCCGAGTTCAAAAGAGGATTGAAATAGAGAAATGGACATATGAGCAAATGAGCCGCATAGTTTTATGTTTTCCGAACTTCAGTTGGCAGCAAGCCGATAGGTCGTTTATGTGGCAGATGATCCCCCATACGCTATGCCTGTTGGCGGCGGTGGTGCGGGATTTATGCGAGGTGGAGATAATAGACGCCAACAAGGAGAGCCTGTCGGAGGATGAATTTGTCCGCCGCCTTGTCGCCGGCGGTTATGATCTGGTCGGAGTGTCGGTGTTGATGGATCTGTTTTCCGCCGCCGGGCATCTGGCCGTGTCCCTGGCCAAATTGGCTCTGCCGGAAACGGTTACAGTTATGGGCGGGGTTTATGCCACCATGAATCCTTCCGACGCCATGAAGAACACGCGCCTGGATTACGTGTGCCTTGGCGAGGGCGAGGAGGTATTGCCGGAACTTATACGGCATCTTTTCCATAACGGCAAAATGCCGGAGCGAGGCCTTGCCTATCGGGCGGGGGGACAAACAATCATCCAACCCAAGGCGGCATTCATCCAAGAGCTGGATGCGTTGCCCCGGCCGGCCTACGATTTGGTGAATTTCGCCTCGTATGCCAATTGGTATCCGCGAAAGAGCGTGGACGGACCGCCGCTCCTTCCCTATGTCGATCTGATGACTTCGCGCGGCTGTCCCCAGTCATGCTGTTTCTGCCAGGCGGTGCATATCTCCGGACATCGGGTGAGGGTGAGAAGTTCCGGCAGGGTTCTGGACGAGATGGCGTATTTCCGGGAAAATTACGGCGTGCGTTCTTTGGTGTTTGTCGACGACAATTTGCTTGCCGCGCGTCCCCGGGCCATGGAGATATTCCGGGGAATGGTTGACCGGAACCTGAAAATGCCTTGGAAGGCGAACGCCATCGCCGTGTTCCGACTCGATGAATTTCTGCTGGACACCATGGCCGAGAGCGGCTGCCAATACATTTGCGTCGCCATTGAATCGGGTTCGCCGCGGGTCCTCCGGGACA
>JAISYD010000160.1 GCA_031270145.1 Planctomycetota bacterium | reverse complement strand
CCAATGACGCCGCTCCCGCTCCTTTGGCGTTTACCGTGACATTGGCCGCGGCGCCGCCGGCTCCGGCTCCGGCGGAAGTCAGGGTGGCCGCGGCGCCGGTTCCGGCGTCGGATCCGGCGCCGCCGGCCATGACTAGTAGGGAGGCGTCGCTCGCGCCGCTCTCGATCGTGACGCCGGCCGCCGCGACCGTCGCGGAGCCCGCGGCGCCGTACCCGAAGCTGTTGCCGCCTTCCACCTGGAACCGGGCCGCCGCGCCGGCTCCCGTGACCTCAATGGCGCCCGTCGCCGTGACCGTCGCAGAGCCGCCTTCCGCCGCCTCTTGCTGGTTGTTGTTTGAGCCGTTTCCGCCAAGTACTAAGACCGTGGCATTTGGGTAGCCACCGGTGGCAAGGGTTCCCGTCACCTGGATGCCCGCTGCCTCAAGCGAGGCGCCGCCGCCATTCCTTCCCGGAATCCCTTGGTTGTCGCCGCCCTGGATCATCAGGTTGGCGGCCGCGGCCGACCCGGTTCCGGATACAACCTGGACCAGGACATCGCCGGAGGATGCGACCTTGGCGTTGCCGCCATCGTTTCCGTTGACGATGACGGTTGCCTCGCCATCGCGGATGCCGTCCGCGGCGCCTTGGCCGCTCTTGATTTCCATCCCGGCGACGTGGATCTCGGCATCGCCGGGCGCGCTGAGGCCCCCGCCGCCGGAGAGAGAGACCCGGGCAACGGCGTTGAGGGCCGTCACATGCAGGGTCCCTGACGCGTCGATCACCGCTTTTCCGCCGCCGCCCGTCGAACCGCCGCCTTCGCCTCCCGCGACGTGCAGCGATGCCGAGCCGCCGCTTCCGGTCGACGTTGATACCGTGATGTCCGCGGCCCTGACGGTCGCGTCGCCTCCTGATCCGGTTCCGTGCCCTGACCCCGCGACTACGGCAAGCGACACGGGGCTGCCGGAACCCGCCTCGGTTGCGAGCGTCAGGTCCGCGTATTTTGAACCGTCGGCCAGGGCGGAAACCACCTCCGCGCTTCCGCCGGCGCTGTTTGCGCCACCCCACCAGCCGCCCGTTGCCGCAACCGCGATGGAGGATCCGATTGACCCGCTGCTTACTATGCTTATCTCGTTGCCCCTGATGAGCGCGTTGCCGCCGGCGCCACTGTCGCCATATGCGGTACCGCCCCCGGCGGTGACCTCGAAGTCGGCATGGCTGCCCAAGGACTTGATGTCGAGGGCGCCGCTCCCGGCGTCGATGACGCCGTCCCCGCCGGCGCCGCCGGCCAACGACGACGCTCCACCCTGCGCGGTTATGGTTACGGTCTTGGCGCTCGGGTTGTTGGGCGGGTCCGTGGCGACGCCCCCGCCTATGGTGACGGAAATCCCGTCATCCGCCTTGATCAGGCCCTTTCCGGCCACGCCGGCCGTTCCGGTCGTGGTTGCGGTCGCGCCTCCCGTCGCCGTGAACAGCACGTTTCCGAGGCTGTCCGACGCTGCCGTTATCGTAATTCTGTCGGCGGAGATCTCGCCCTTGCCGCCGGTCCCGACCGCCGCGGCGGCGTCATTTGGGGAGCCCAAAACCGTAACCGAGGCCGCGCCGTCACGAGCGTTTACGGTGATGGGGCCAGCGAAGCGCATGATCCCGTCTTCGCCTGACCCTCCAGCGGCGGCGTCGGGGGCGAAAATCGCAACCGTCACGATTCCACCGAGCCCGCCCGATTCCGGGTACGCGGCACCGGCGGGGCCGTTGTTTCCCGTGGTCAGGGTGAAGCTTCCGCCGCCGATGAGGCTGCCGGCGTTGAGCGTCACGTTTCCGCCGTTGCCTCCATTGCCTCCCTTGCTTCCCGAGACAAAAGTGTCGCCGGCTTCGCCCCCGCCAGTCGCCGTCAAATCCACGTTGTTCGAGACATTGACATTTATGGTGCGGAAATCAAGTGTCGCATAACCAGCCGACCCTCCATCACCCGCGGTGTGGGTACCTGCGGTGTGCCCAGCTCCACCAGCGCCCGCGGCACCGCCGGCCAGCGCGATGCTGCCCACGTATACGGTATCGAGAACGGGTGCCCATGGGGTGATGGTGAGGCCCGCTCCTCGACCGCCGCCGAACCCTGGGCCTGTTCCGCCGGCAAATCCGCCGTCGCCTCCGCTTCCTCCCGTAATCGAGAGGGCGTCGCCGGCTTCCGTGGCGCTCGTCAAGCTGTACCAATGCATGGGAGAATCGGTCTCTTCCGCCTGGCCTGATTGGTTGCTGCCGCTGCCGGTGCCCCCTTGAGCCGCAGGGGTGCCGGCGAAGCCTGTTCCGGAACCGGGGGTGCCGTCATCCCCGCCCGCCGCTCCCGAACCGCCTGTTATTCCGTAGGCCGTCGCCCAGGCGCTTCCGGCCGGCGGCCCGCAAAGCGCCAGGGCGCCCACGGCGGCGATGGCCAGGAGCGCCTTAGTCCATGACCCCGGATGCGGGGGGCGTTTCCATCGCTTCATGGTTTCCTCCAGGTTGTTGGCATGCGGGCTGACGCCTCGGGTTGGTTCAAAAAGCGGCCCGCCTCGAAGCAGGGAGGCGGAAGGGCGGAAAGCGCGGCATCAACCGCATGAGCGGCGCAATCGGGCCGGCCTGGAAC
>JAISYD010000154.1 GCA_031270145.1 Planctomycetota bacterium | reverse complement strand
ATCGCCGCTCGCCGCGTAGTTCTCGATTTCCTCGCGGCCGAGCGCGCGCATTTCCACCTCGGTCTGTTCCGAGTCGTATATCCCCTGGCCGGTCGCCAGGTCGAAAAGAGCCACCCCGGTGATCACCAGGTGGGAGCGGCCGGAAAGGCGGGTCAGCATCCCGGCCGCCTCGGCCGCGTCGCGAGGCTTCCCCATGGCCTGGCCGTCCAGCGACACCAGGGTGTCGGCCGCCACCACCAGCTCCTTGCCGCCCGCCAGGCGATTCGCCACGACCTTGGCCTTGGCCAGGGCCAGCCGGCGGACCATCTCATTGGGGTCGCCGCTTAGCGCCATCTCCTCGTCCATGCCGGACGGCGACACCGTGAAGTCCACCCCCAGACCTTCCATAAGCTCCCGCCGCCTGGGGCTGGCGCTGGCCAGGACGAATTTCCTTCCCTGGATCGGGGCGTGGCGGCGCACTATGGTCGAGGCCAGGAGATCGCCGAGTCGCTGGCGCCTGGGGATGGTGAGGATGGCGGCCGCGGCGCCGGGCAGGCCGGGCAGGAAAAACGGGAACATGTCGATGCCGCGCATGAGGTTGCGGATCAGCGTCTGGCCGGTGGAGGGGGGGCCGGCATGGAAGCTGCGCACCCGGATGCCGGCCAGACGCTTGCCGGGCGTGGCGCCGGCAAACATCTCGAAGACGGTGGTGTACACGGTGAATACGCCGAGGCTGAGCCAGAAGAGGGAATTGATGTCGTCCGCGTTCAGCAACTCGGCGTATACGCGGACATTGCCGGACGCGAGGTGGCAGGCGGCGGTGAACAGGGACGCCAGGAGCCAGTCGATGATCAGCGCCGCCCCCCGGCTGGGCAGATCGGCCGGCTGGCCGGGGAACAGCCGCGACAATATCCGCGAGCGCCGGCAATGCAGGGCAAGCAGGGCGATGAACAGTACGAGCGAGAGCGGAACGGCGTATCCCCGCCAGGCCGGATCGGCGGGGCGGCCGGCGGCCAGCGGCCGGCCGTCGAGGAGGACGCCGTCCGGCCCGGCGGTCAGCCAATGCGCCCCGTTTCCGTCCGGCCCACCCGGCGCCCCGGCTAGGGAAACGGCGTCGGTCAGGATGCGCGCCAAGCTTTCCGGCGGTTCCCGGCCCGGCTGCCACTCGCCGTCGCGCCAGAAGCGGAGCGCCAGCCGGGCCGGCGCCCGCTCCAGCGGTTCCGGTATCAGCGCCGCCAGCTCGAGCCCGTTCCCCCGGGGGAAGGAGGAAAAGGCCCGGGCGTCGCCCAAGGGCAGCGGCGGCAACTCTTCCCAGACGGAGTCCCGCCGCCGCAGATGCCGGAAGGCGCCCCGCGACAAGTCGGCCGCTCCGGCGTTCCACAGCAGGTGCGGGACGCCGTCCAGAACCGCCAGGACGGCGCGCTGCAATTGGCTGTCCCGCAGCAGCGGGGCGTCCCCCTCGATCCGCCAGGAATCCGCCGCCTCCGGCCGGACCAGCCACAGATCGCCGGCGGCGTCGTGATGCAGGGCCGCCGGTCCGCCGGAAAACCAGGCCAGATCCAGCATGTTCCAATGATCGCCGGGCAGGGCGAGGCTGGCCATTTCGCCGCCGTGGGCGGTCAGGGCGCCGTCGCTGGTCAGGGCCAGGCGGCGGCCGGCCGGATCCAGCGCTACCCCGGCCAGCCTCCCGATGAAGCGCCCGAGGCTGGCCGCGCTTCCGCCGGGCGGGGCGGCGAAAAGCTCGAACTCCCCGCCGCCCCGGGAGCTCCTTTGCCAGCCTCCGAACAATCCGCCGCCGGCGTCGGCCGCGAGGCGTAGCCTGGGAACCTCCTCGCCGGCGGCGGCCGGGCGCGGCATAAGCAGGAAAAACATCGGCAATGCCAGCGCCGGGAGGCGCCGCCGCCTCAACCGCATGGCAGGATTTCCCGGATTTTTTCCAGACAGTCGAAAAGGCTCACCGTCGCCTGGCCGCCGCCTTCGGCCATGTCCTTGACCGTGATTTCGCCCCGCTCCAGTTCGTCGTCGCCTAGGATTAGGCAGCACATGGCGTTGCGGCGGTTGGCGAGGCGCAGCTGCGCCTTGAGGGAGCGTCCCTGGTAGTCCAGATCGGCCGAGAGGCCGGCCGCCCGCAGGCGGGCGGCCAAGCCGGCCATGGCCCGGTGGGCCGCCTTGCCCCGGGTGGCGCCGAAGACCTGGAGGGGGATGGAGCAGGCGCAGGTTCCGGCCGCCTCCATGGCGATGAGGATGCGCTCGACCCCCAGGGCGAAGCCGATGGCCGGGGTCGCCTCCCCGCCCAGTTCCTCCACCAGCCCGTCATAGCGTCCGCCCCCGCCAATGGCGTTTTGGGCGCCCAGGGCGGGGTGAGTGAATTCGAAAACCGTCCTGGCGTAGTAGTCGAGCCCGCGCACCAGGGTGGGATCCAGGACGAAGGGGGCGCCCAGGGCGAGAAGCGCCTCGCCGGCGGCGGCGAAGTGCTCCGCGCATTCGGGGCAAAGGTTTTCGTGGCTTTTGGGGAGGCTTTGCGCCAGTTCCCGGCATTGGGGGATCTTGCAGTCAAGCGTCCGGAGGACGTTGCGCTCGAAGCGGGCCTGGCAGTTTTTGCAAAAGCGGCCGAGGTTGGGGCGGATCGCCTCCTGGAGGAGCCGCCGATAGCGGGGCCGGCATTCCTCTTTCCGGCAGCCGATGGAGTTGAGCCTGAGCCCCACCCCGGCAATGCCGACGCGCTCGTAATAGCGTAGGCCCAGGGAGACGATTTCGGCGTCCAGCAGGGGATCGGGGGAGCCGATGGCCTCGACGCCGATCTGGTGGAACTGGCGCTGGCGCCCCTTTTGCGGGCGCTCGCGGCGGAACATCGGGCCCTCGTACCACAGCTTGACCAGGCCGTTTTGCTTGTCCATCCCGTGCTGGAGATAGGCGCGGACCGCCCCGGCCGTGCCTTCGGGCCGCAGGGTGAGGCTGTCCGAGCCGGGGCTGAAGGTGTACATCTCCTTTTCCACGATGTCGGTGGCGGCGCCTATGGAGCGGGCGAAAAGGTCGGTCCCCTCGAAAACCGGGGTGCGGACGCGGGCGTAGCCGTAGTTCCGGAAAAGTTCGGCCGCGAGGGACAGCGCCTTGTCGAAGCGATCCCCCTCCGGGCCGAAATAGTCGCGCGTCCCCTCGATGGCGCGGAATTGGGGCCGGTTCATTCGCTCTCCCTGTGTGGACGCCGCCCCGCGAGGCGTCCCGCCTTTTGGCAACATTTGCCCAAAGGCGAAGTTAGAGCTTGTCCGGCCAAGTTTGTCAAGGCAATTTTTAACCTTGCCTGGCTCCGCGCTCCTTTTCCGCCCGGCGGCGTTCGCCGCGAAATCTCGTCAGACTGTTTTGTCAAGGATTGTTTCCTGGAGCGAGTAATGCGCGGTTAAATTCCGTTAAAGTCAGTTATTTGGCAATTAACTGTTGCAAAACGGCAATGATATGCTATAATCGGTAATATTATTGGAGGGCTTGATATGGATAATGAAATCATGAATCTTGAGCAAGTGATTGAATTTTTCGGGGTTAGCGAACGCACAATGATTAAGCTTTTGCGCGAGGAACGGATTCCCGCGAGAAAAATTGGGCGCGAATGGCGGTTTAGCCGGACAGCTCTATTGGAATGGCTGAGGGAAGGTAATTCCGTGGATTATCAAAACCAGGCGGAGCAATTCCGTGTCGCCACGGATACGACGGCCGCGACGTCCGATTTGCTGGAAGAAATCCAGAAATCCGCCGGCAGACTCATGGAAAACGGGGCGAATATCCGGGCGCTGCTCCCCGACTTGAAAGAGAATGTTTCTTTGCCCGGGAAAACGACGTTGCGGATCAGCTATAAACGGGAGCGTGAAGTCGAAAAATTGACATTCAAGGTTTTCTGGTTGTTGAAAGACTTCCAGTAGGGAGCGGAACGCCATGTCGGGACAACCGGCCTCGGGGAAGCGATTCGCTGTTTCCAACATTGTCATGCTGGGGCTTGCGAGTTTCTTCACCGACCTGGGCGTCGAGATGGTCTATCCGATACTGCCGCTGTACCTGGCGTCGGCGTTGGGGGCGACTCCCGCCATTGTCGGCGTTATTGAGGGCATTGCGGAAAGCCTCGCAAGCGTTTTGAAACTGTTCTCCGGCGTGATTGCCGACAGGTACAACAACAAAAAACAGCTTGTTTTTTTCGGCTACTCCGCCTCGTTCTTGAATAAAGCCATTATTTTGCTTTCAACATCGTGGCCGGGCATTTTGCTCGCCCGGATTGCGGATCGTTTCGGAAAAGGCGTACGAACCGCCCCCCGTGACGCCTTAATCGCGGAATCCGCCGAAAACGGGAAGCTCGGCAAGGCGTACGGCCTGCATAAGGCCTTTGATATGATGGGGTCTTCCGTCGGCATTTTGCTGGCGTTCGTCCTGCTGGATTCTTCCGCCGCCAACGGGTTCCGCGATATCTTTGTCGTTTCTATGATACCCGCCTTGATCGGGACCTTGTGCGTTCTGTTCGTGAAAGGCGGCAAGCGGGAAACGAACGCCAAAAAGTTGAATTTCAGGTGGAAAGCGCTTGATGCCCGGCTGAAATTGTTCCTCGCCGTCGTCTTCTTGTTCACGCTCGGCAATTCGTCCAACGCCTTCATGTTGCTTCGGGCGGCAAACGCGGGCTTTTCTTCCCGCGACGCGATACTGCTCTACTTTGTCTTCAATGTCGTCGCGTCCGTTTTATCGTATCCTGTCGGCAGGTTGTCGGATGGAATGGGGCGCAAATACACGCTAGGCGCGGGATATTTCCTGTATGGGGTTGTGTATCTCGGTATTGGGCTGTCGGATTCGGCGGCGGCTTTCTGGGGGCTGTTTGCCTTGTACGGCGTGTACGCGGCGCTCGCGGCGGGTGGCGAACGGGCGTTGATTGCGGAGCTTGCCCCGGCGCGGTTAAAAGGCGGCGCGTTGGGGCTTCACTCCGCAATCGCGGGGGCGGGGTTGCTCCCCGCTTCGTTGATGGCGGGAGCATTATGGGATGCGTTGGGGCAATCCGCGCCGTTTCTGCTTGGCGGCGTGCTGGCCTTGGTCGCGTCTGTCGCCGTTTTCATTGTGCTTGGCGGAAAGCGCGCGGCCGGTTGCGGATTTTTACCGATGTCTCCGCGTGGAGCCGATCAACAACGCGGCGGAGCGTTACGTCCGCCCGGCGGCGCCATGGCGCAGGATCGGCTTCGGCGCGCGGCTTCATGGGAAACGCTTGCCCGTCGCGGGCGTGTTTGGGATCGTTGAATGGGGAGTGGACGATGATCAGGCTGTTAATCAGGGCTCCGGGGCGATTCAAAAAATCGTTCGGCTATTCGTGGGACGGACTCAAGGCCGTCTTTGTCAAGGAGGAATCGTTTCGGCTTGAAAGCGTGGCGCTTGTCGTTGTTCTTGTCCTGCTGGCCGCGTCTTCGTGGCCGATCTGGAAGAAGCTGGCCTTGATTGCGGCCTATCTTCTTGTTCCCTTGGCCGAGATTTTCAATTCCGCGATCGAGGACATATGCGACGGCATCACGCATGACCGCCGGCCATTTATAAAAGCCGCCAAGGACAAGGGCGCGCTGGCCGTGCTTATGGCGATTGTCATTAACGCATTGACCCTGGTTGCGCTGGCGGCCTGCGGGTGAAAACAGGTGAAAACTTGACTTGGGGAGTGCGATTATGGTTCGAAGGGATTTCGGCAGCCAGTGGGTGGTGGCCGCGTGCGCGGCGTATTTCTCCACGGTGTTGAATGTCAGCTTTTGGCGATTTGTCCTGTCGCGCCTGGATTTTTCCAAGGCTGGAACGGCGGCGTTCGCCATGAGTATGCCCGTGGTTCTTTTTCTTGTTTTTTACGTCGCGTTTTCCCTCTTGGTGTGGCCTTGCGTCGCCAAGCCGCTCATGGCCGTTCTGCTCGTGGCTTCCTCCGCCGCGTGCTATTTTATGTTCAAGCTCAATGACGTCATCGATTCGGAAATGCTTCGAAACGTGTTCGAGGCGAAGCCGCATGACGCATTTGAAATGGTGACGGTTGGCGGCGTGCTCTGGGTCGCGTTTCTTGGCGTCGTTCCCGCGGCGGCATTCTTTTTTGTGAGGATTCGGTATCAGGCGTTTCACCGCGAACTGCTCAAGCGTATCGTTTATGTCGCCGGTTCGCTCTTTTTGTTGATCGTGTTGGCGTTTGTCTTTTTTAAAGACTATGCCGCCGCGGGAAGAAACAACAAGCTGGCGGGAAAGTTTCTCAATCCGTTCAACTACATTACTTCGATTTGTAGCTATTTAAAGAAACAGGCGCGGCGGGATCTCCCCTTCGTCGTCATTGATGAGACGCCCGAGCATGTTCCTTATGAAGATCCTCACTTGACCGTTATTGTCCTTATGATTGGCGAAACCGCCAGGGCGATGAACTTTTCGCTAAATGGCTATGGGCGCGAGACCAACCCCAAGCTTTCCAAGCAGGACATCGTTAATTTTCCCCGCGTTATGGCCAGCGGCACGGCCACCGCGTTTTCTCTTCCATGCATGTTTTCGCATCTTGGGCGGAAGGATTTTGATATTGACTTGTCATACAGAAGCGAAAACTTGCTGGATATCGTCCAAAAGTCGGGATATGACGTCGTGTGGCTTGATAATCAAGGCAGCAGCAAAGGCGTTGGTGATCGTGTAACGACAGTTGATCTTATGAATGAAGGGAACAATAAGTTCAGAAACGGCGATACTTTTTTTGACGAGGTACTTTTGGATGGTTTGGAAGAGCGAATGGCCAATCTGAAAAAAGATACGGTAATTGTTCTCCACATGATGGGAAGCCATGGCCCAAGCTATTACCGGCGATACCCGAATGAATTCCGCGTTTTTACTCCAACTTGCGATACTGCCGAAATTCAG
>JAISYD010000114.1 GCA_031270145.1 Planctomycetota bacterium | reverse complement strand
TCAGGGCTCTTGCCCCGGCACACATCCAGTTGCATGGTGATCTTGATATGCCGAAAGTCCACCTCCACCTGCCAGCGCTGAAAATACAGGTCCGCCAATGCCTCGGCGGAATACTTTTCCGCATCCAGCAGGGTGGTGGTCAGAACGACTTCGCTGGTCCGGTAGCCCTTGACCATGACGCGATACCGAATTTCCCGCACCTGCAGCGTTTCCGGAAGCTGTTCGTAGTCTTCGCGACTCAATCCCTTGGGACAGCGTACCGGCTTGATCCAGGTCGCGACATGATCGTCGACGCCCAAGACCCGTCCGCTGCGGAAATCGGTCCGACGACGCTGATGCAACCGCAATACCGAATCGACGCCACGCTTCCAGAACAGCGCCACTTCCGCATAGGAAGAGAAGCCCCGATCCGCGAGGAAGATGTCGCCCGCACGAAAATGACGCCGCAAATAAAAGAACAGGGTCAACTCGTGCGCTTTCCATGTCCCCAGCATCGCTCCCAGCAAGGCGCCGGTGGCAAGGCAAATCACCGCCACAAAACCGGCCACAGGAAAACCGCATCCCTTTTTCTGCGAACTCGGCTGCGGATACTTCGCCTGATTCTCCGCTGTGTCCGGCATGGAAAAAGCGGAACCGTCCACCGCCAAAACCCGATGTCCATGCCAAAGATGCTCAGGTCCGGCCTGTGCGCTCAACTCGGCCGCCGTCCGCAAGGCAAGCCCCGGGAGCAGATCGGCGGACAACCGCCGCCGTGCCTTGCAGTATGCGCCCGTGTCGGAGGGGCCAGCGGCAACAGCCTGGCATTTGTCCTGGCGGATTGCAACCAACTCAACGTGGCCCGACAGGACGGGTCCGGGCAAAGCGCCTGCCGAACCATGCACCACACCATGACCAGCGGGGGAAAAGCGGCAACCCGCGTCGCCACACCTCCAGCCGAAGCTATCCATGCATCAGGCAGCAACCGTCGCAGGGGACCGGCAAGACCGTGGACCAAAGCAGCTTGTTTCGCTTGCCTTTCACGGCGCGTTTGATATGCTGGCATCGGCGTCCTCCTCAATACGTTTGAAGCAAGTTCCCAAACTCACTTCTACATATCGAGGAACGCCACTTCAACTCCTTTCGGATAAAGCCGATAACCTTATTTCAGTGCCATTCGCGACTGGCCGAGAAATATTTCCCCGAAGCGGAAGGCGAGTTGGATTTTTACCATGCGGCGGAACATTTATGAGCTCTTGCCCGCGACCTATTTGGTGACGAGAAAGAGGCGCATGAATGGGTGGCCCCGCTCTTGAAGAAATTGAAGCGCTGCGGCGGAACCGAGCTTCTTTCCCTCCTGAAGGAATTGTTGGAAGTGGCCGAGAACGAATGGCTGGAAGGGGAATGCCAGGTACTCCAGCGGGAGACGGCATACTTCCAGAACCATTCGTCCCGACTGAATTACCCGCAAGCCAAACGCCAGGGCTTCCCCCTTGGTTCAGGGGCAATGGAATCGGCTTGCTCGCAATTGCAAGGACGATTCAAACGGCCAGGGCAATTCTGGAGCCGGCCGGGAGAAAGTAATTTGCTCGCCTTGGAGGTGGCACGGAGGAATGGATACTGGGACGAACTTTGGACGAAAACAGCATAACAAAAGTGAGATGCGCCCTACCGAACTCTTGCAGGAAAGCCGGGATCAGGCTATTTCCCGGATGACTGAAATGGCAGCTGAATTTGGCGCCAATGCGGTCCTTAACATTCATTTGAGTACAGCGTCGATTTCCGAAGGTGCGGCGGAGGTACTGGCGTATGAGACGGCGGTTTGCCTGGAGAATGAATAAGCCGAGGCGGCAAACATCCGGAGTTATTCATACTGCCTTTATCCGCAAGGGTCCCGGTCTTTGAGAAGTGTTTATGTTGGATTTTCATTAAGTTTAACAGGATTTTGTCCATATCCCCCCCTTTTCTTCGGAGAGTGTTTTCCGTTTGGCGCCCGGTACTTGGTTGTGGGCGCATCTCATTCACGAATATGGGTTCTATTCCTTTCCTCTTCTGTCAGGGCGCGGTTGTATGCCTTCACTCCGGGCGACAGGTAGAGATTGCGTCGGTTTTGCTGATCGACAAGGTAGTCCGCCGATAAGTCGGGTGGGGGCAGATGAGGGTAGGTTTCCCGGGCTACTTCCTCGATTGCCCGGTAAAGACTTTCCACCGCGCGGGGATCCTCCAGCGCCTCGTAAAACGGGCGGGAGTGCGGTCTAAACGCGTAATACAGGTCTTGAGCGTCGGCGGACACGCCGTGGTCCTCGCGGATAAAACCGAATAGTAAAGTCTTCGACCTCGAGTATAATGCCGGCGATCGGCCGCGCAACAAGGAGATGAGCATGCGTAGGCGTAACGTCGTTCTTGGCGTTGTCGGCGTCGCGTTGTCGTTGGTTGTGTCGGGGGTTTGGTATCTGCGGTTTGTGTGGATTTACGACGTGTGTTCCACCCCCTACTACTTTGAAGGGTGGAAAAGGCGCCCCGCCACTAGCGAATTCGACATATGGCGGGAGATTTACTCTGGGTTGAGCGGTGACGGCGCTTTGGTTATATGCCCGGAGCCTCCTCCGCCGCCGCTCGCCGCTCCGCCGGAGTACAAGCCGCTAACCAGGGAAGAGTTGGACGCGCTTCGTGCCGCGGAGGCCGAGGCGCATATGGGCGTGTGGCTTGGGTGGAAGTATTCCGACCATCCTCGTCCCCCGAACCGGGTTCATTACCCAATCGCGTTTCGGCTGTTCGAGTATAAATTGTACGCGGAGGACGGGGTGACCTGCGGGCCGGACTTAAGCCCGGCGACGGCGCGTGGCTCCGTCGGGAACGAGACGCTTACGGCCGGTTTCAAGTGGGACGAGACGCTGCGCGGCGTCAAGGACGAGGCTTGCGGCCTGGACCCGGACGGCCCCGGGCCACTGCGCTGGCGGCGGGGCGGCTTCTGGCTGTTCCCTTGGTGATCGCGGTTGCCGCCTTTGAGTATAATGTCGGTGGGAGGCAGACGAGCTACCGAATCCGAATTCGCGGCGGCTGACACCGCTTAGCGCGGAAGCACCAACAGTAAGGGTATTCCATCGGCAGATTTGCGCCCAGTTTGTCTGCCCCAGTTGCCCTGCGGTATTCTCCAACCGGGCCGACGCCATCCAGAAAGGGTATCGGCCCTGCGGAATATGCAAGCCATAAGCGGAATTCGCCTCATCGGAAGAAATTGCTTTCCTCAAGCCAAGCCCTGCCCGCCGCCTACTCCCTCCACGCCTCCGCCGCCAGCGGCAATTCGTTCAACTCCGCCCGGGCATCCCGCCAGCCGGAATAATGCCGGTCGAGGATGGCGACAAAGGCATTGTTGTGCCTTGGCTCCAGGAAGTGCGCCAGTTCGTGCATGATGACGTATTCCAGCAGGTTCCTCGGCTTTCCGGCCAATCTGGCATTCAGCATGATGTAACCGGTCAGCCGATTGCAACTGCCCCAGCGGGTTTTCATGCGCCGGAGGAAATACCGCGGGCGGGGCACTCCCAGTTTTTCGCTCCATTTTTCCAGGAGCGGCGGAATTTCCTGGTGGAGCAGGCGCCGCCGCCAGGCGCCCAAGACCTCGGCCCGCTTGGCTTCGGCGCTCCCGGGACGCACAATCAGGATTATTTCCCGGTGCCCGAGAGATACGGACGGCCTTCCGTCCCGCTCCACCACGTGCAGGAGATACCGCTTTCCCCAGAGGTAATGGCTTTCCCGCTCGATGTATTCCCGTAGTGTCTCCCTGGTCTGCTTCTGGAAGCTGGCCTGCTTCTCCCTGATCCATGGCAGTTTCGACAGGGCGAAGGCGCGGGCCGCCTCGTAGCGGGTGGCGAGAGGGATGGAAAGGATTGCCTTTCCGTCAGGCGGCTTGACGGAAAAATGGATGTTCTTAATGTCCTTCCGGATCACCTGGACGCGGCAATCTCCGGCCTGGATGGCTTCTTCTCCGCTTTCGTTCATTGATAGCCCGACTGGTTCTTGATGAGGTCGAAAACCGCTTCCGTCGCCTTGGCGTCCTTGCCCATAAGGGGATGGAGGATATTCCGCACTTCATTTTCTCGCGTGGCATTGCCTTTCCAGCCGGCGGGAACATCGTTACGCATGGCCCTGTCCAGCGCCAAGGCCAACTTAACTCTTTCCGCTTCGTCATCCGAGCGACGAAAGGAATCACCCTTGATGTCGGGGAGGTTGTGGAAAAGAACAATAGCCTCGGTTCTTCCGACGAGTTCGGCCGGAACCCCGGCGGGCGACTTGCCGACTTTCAGTTTCTGTATCAGAGCTTCTGCCTCCCGCAGGAACTTCCGGTAATTGAAGGCGGCGGCGCGGCTCTGGATTATGAGGTCATCCAGCAACTTCGACATCTCCGCGTAAAAGCGGGGATCGGCAAGGCTCAGGCGGACTATCTCCTTGCGGACGTTATTGATAATGGCGTCAGCCACTCCCCGGTTTGACAGTTTTCCCTGCCGGTTCAGCTTCCTGGCGATGGCGTTGTTAATTCCGGTCGCGACTATGGCGTCGGTCAAGGAGCCGGTATCCCCCAGACTGGTGGAGGGATTGGCTTGGATGTGGGTGTTGATAAAGTGTCGCATGTCCGACTCGAAGGGCTTGATGTCGAACACCTCCCCCGAGTGGCGCTTGACGGCGGCGCGGATTTCCGCGAAGAAGACGGTTTCCTTTTCCATGGCGGCTATGTCGGAAGGGGAATAGCCGGCCTCGGCAAGATTACCCGATATGGCGGCGTAGGCTCGAAAGAATCCTGCCGTCGCCTTGTAAAAAGCTATCCGGAGCGGCTCGGTGTCGGAAAGAGCGTTGGGGTTGGCGGCATCCCCGCAGAAATAGGCGAGATACCGCTCCAATTCCTGCGGCGGGGCTACGGGCTCGCACAGGTGTTTTAGTTCCTCCCGCGCCTTGTCCAGCTTTTCCCTGCCGACTCTGAGCCAGTCGCCAATCTCTGGATTCCCGGTCTCCCCGGACTCGTCAGTATCCAACTCGTCCGAAGTGTAGACCGATACGGCGTTTTGCAGGTGATGAAACAACTGCTGGTAATCGACGATGTAGCCGAAATCCTTGTCGTCCCCGTCCAGGCGGTTGGTCCGGCATATCGCCTGGAAAAGGTTGTGGTCCCGGATGGTCTTGTCCAGGTAGATATAGGTGCAGGATGGCGCGTCGAAACCGGTCAGAAGCTTGTCCACGACAATGAGAAGCTTCATCCGCGCCGGCTCCTCCTGGAACAGCCGCCGGACTTCGTTTTCATACTGGAGAGTCGTTCGGCCATGGAGCACATAGTCGGTGTAGGTGTCGTATTTGTACTTCTCGTCCCCTTCCAACGGTTCGCGCGACACGGAAGCGGCGGTCGGCTCGTAGGAGGTAACCAGCCCGCAATGTTTCCCGAAAGGCGTGTTCTGGAACAGGCGGAAATAGTGGCAGGCGTCGTATATGGATTCCACTACCAGAATGGCCGTCCCCCGGTCGCTGTTGAGCCGCGGCTTGACAGCGAAGTCCTGTATGATTCCGACGATGATTTTCCCCTTGCGGCCTTCCGAGCTCATCAACTCCCGCATGGTGGCCCAGCGTTCCCGCAAGACCGCCTTCCGGTAGTTGTTCAAGCCCTTGGTCTTGGCGGCGAACCAGTCATCCACGGCCTGTTCCGAGGAGAGGCGCTGAGGGATGTCGCGCGCCTCGTACTTGAGATCGAGTATCACCCTGTCCGCCACCGCCTGCTGGAATTTGTAGGTGTGGATGTAGGCGCCGAAGACCTCGCGGGTCGCCTTCCGGTCCGCCCGCAGCAAGGGAGTGCCGGTGAAGCCGACGAAGATGGCGCTGTCCAGCCAGCGTTTCATCTGCCGGTTCATGGCGCCGCCCTGGGTGCGGTGGCACTCGTCCACGAAGACGTAAAACTGCCCCGCGATCCTGGGCTTCTCCCCCTGGAGGTCTGAAGGGTTGATTTTATGGATTAAGGCGCACAGGAGGCGCGGGGTAGAAGCTCCGAGTTTCTGGACCAGTTCCGCCCGCGACTGGATTCGGGACGAGGTTTCCCCGGACACGCCGGTGTTCCGCATGACTCCGTCAATCTGGCGATCCAGTTCGTCCCTGTCGGTGACGATGAGAACCCGGGCGTCGGGGTCGTGCTCCAGCAGCCATTTGGCCAGGAGCACCATCAGGATGCTTTTGCCGCTCCCCTGGGTATGCCAGATGACGCCCCCTTCTTTCTTGGCAAGTTTGGCTTGGGCCGCCTTTATGCCCTCATACTGGTGCTTCCTCGGTATCTTCTTCGTGCCGGCGTCGAAGATAACGAAATTGCGGATGATGTCCAACAAGCGCCTCTTTTCGCACAGTTCGGCAAGGGGTCGATCCAGGTTGTCGCCGACCGCCGCGTTTGTCGCGCCCGATTTCCACTCCAGGAACAGCTTCTCCGGCGTCCCGGTGGTGCCGTAGCGCAGCCCTTGGGAGTCGTTCCCGGCCAAGAGCAACTGAACCGCGCTGAAGAACTGCTGGTTGAACATCGCCTCCTGGTTGCTGACCAACTGCCTCACCCCGTCCCCCACCTCCGCCGAACCACGCTTCAATTCCATGACCGCCACCGGAATTCCGTTGATATAGAGGACGATATCGGGCCGACGCTCGTGCCCTCCCCGGAGAGTCACCTCTTCGGCCAAGGCGAAGTCGTTGGAGTCCGGCCTGTCCCAGTCGATCAGGTGAACGGTTTGATTCGGCTTTCCCGCCGCCACCGACACTTGTACCCCGTAGCGGAGCAACTGATAGACGTCCATGTTGACCTGGTACAGGCTGGCGCCGGGGGCGGCGTCAACCACCCGGCGCAGTTTCAACAGGGCGGCGGAAACGACGGCGGTCGGATAGCCCCGCTTCACCAGATTGTCGGTGAGAATGGCTTCTTCAATGGGGTGGTTTTCCCGGTCGCTCCAGTCGCCGAGATAGCGGTAGCCCAAAGAATCCGGCCGGTCGGGGGCGGTAAAGAGGGCGATAATCCTGTTCTGGGTCGCCCGTTCCGGGCGGATGGGCAGCTTCATGGCAATACCTCCCAATGTCCCCCATTTTTCGGCCCAACGCGGCGCAGGCGTCCCTCCGCCCTCAGCTTTCGGGCGGCGCGTTCAATGGTGGTGGTGTTTTTGGACAGGATTTTGGCGGCTTCCACCAGGGACAACTCCGGCTGCTCGCCAAGAAGCTTTAACAGAACAGCATCGGTTTTTACCCGCGTTTTTACCCGCGTTTTTACCCGCATTCCGGCCGGTTCTCCCTTCGCCCCGCCGATTCCGGATTGCAAGGTTTGCACATAATCTGCCGAAAACGGGAATTCCGTCCACAAGCCCGTCCCGTCAAAGCGGAATCGGGGAGTCGGATTGCCGGCTTCCCGGCAGGAGGCAAAAATGCGTTCAATGCCCCGCCCCCACGCCTCAATCTCGCCTGCCCGGAAAAAAGCGTTGGCAATGTCGGGGTTGAACGGGCAGGAGGCATGGGTCTCCAGCAGCGTCTTTTCCGTCCAGCCCTCCGGCAAGCTTGCCGGGTTCCAAATCAGCAGCCGGTCGGCATAGGACCGGATTTGCGTGGGTGCCGGGTTTGCGTAATCGCGATGTACAATGGCGTTCAACAATGCTTCGCGCAAGGCCGCCCTGTGCGTTGGAAAACGTTCAACGCGGACAATATCCTCGTAGCCGATAACCGCCTTCAGGTATTTGCCAAGGAGCAGGTCCAGCGCCTGCCTGACTTGCGCGAACAGGTCGCCTGCCACCTCGTCGTGATACGCCAGTTCGGACTCGGACTGGAAGTAGCCGATTTTTATGAACGCGCCGCTGAAAAAGCGGCGGGGGTCGGGGTGAAATAATACGACGGCGGCGCGCCGGAGATAGTGCCCTTCGGTCAACTTCAACTTCTCCAGCAAGACTGCATCCTCGCCTGCGAGGTCGTCCTTTTCCAACCGGCCGCTCCGCCCGGCCAATTCCCGGAAGCGCTGGAAGGCATGCGGCGACAAATCGCCCGCATCCACTTCCGGCATGGGCGAACCGTCCCAGGCGCGTCCATAGCGGCGGAGCAGGAAGCGGTCCAGGGCCGTGCCTTTGAGTTCCTGAAGGGTGCCGCCGCTTCTTTGATAGTAGCGGCCCCGATAGCTGATAGGATTGGGACAGGCGGGGACGCGTATCTCCAGGTACTCCAGGCCGTCATCCCGGCGCAGATTGATTTTTGCGACAATGCCCAGTAAATCCCGAAATTTGTTCGGCAATTCTTCCAACAGGCGTTTGCCGTCTTCAAGGCCGACTGTCTTCCCCTTGTCGTCGCGGCCCACCACCAGCGTTCCGCCCTCGGCATTGGCGAATCCGCAAATCCACCGCAGCCACTCGTCGCGCCAAACCGATTTCCATTCCAGGGTCTGGGGATCGTTTATACCAATCGCGTCCTGTCGGTCAGCAACTCCTACATCATGCCCTGTTTCCACAATGGTCTTACCGCGTCGGGCAACCAGGGCGTCGATTACGGTTTGCTTTTGGAGATGAGGGAAAACAAACTCTTCGGATGGCTCCCATTTAATCTCCATAGAGTCGCGCCGGCGATTCATCAGTCACAGACTTGCGCCATTACGCCACGCCTCCTTCGTAAGTTACCCCAAAGACCGTATCCGCAAGCCACTTCTTGAAGCTGGGGTTGTCGCTGAACTGTTTGAACAGTTCCGTGTGGTCGGCCAGCATGCCGATGACCACCTTCTGCAGCGCCCGGTCGTGCTCCAGCCGCGCCGCCGCCTTGTCGCTGTTCTTCATCGCGTTCTGGTATGCCCTGTCGGCCGCGACTTTGCCGGGAATCTCCTCGGCGATTACTTGCCGGATGCGGTCGGCGTCCTTCCAGTCGATGTTGCCGAACTGGTCGTTGAACGCCTTGATGATGTTGCTCAGCCGGTCAAGTTCCGGTTCCGGTTTGCGGCCACCGCCGCTGGTTGGCACTGGGCCGACCTCTCCATCCTCGTCAACCAATGTCAGCTTCAATGTTTCCTTGACCTCATTGCGATAGCTGTCCATGTCGATGGCTTCAAGAATGCCCTTCGATAAATCAGACTCGACCGGTGCGGGGAGTTTGGGGATAAGTGGACTTTTGGAAATTATGCAGTCGGAATTATCCGAAATAAGTTGAAAAGCGGCATGGCGATTCCTTTACTTGGTGTTGAACGAACGCCTTGTAAAAGGAGGTCGCCATGCCAGAAAT
>JAISYD010000322.1 GCA_031270145.1 Planctomycetota bacterium | reverse complement strand
GATGGCCACCACCATCACGATGCCCACCGCCTTCACCAGGCATTTCGCCGCCCTGTCCATGAGCAGCCGCATCGCCGGGGCGTAGACCGCCATAATCGCTTTCACATTCGACCTCCAGGAGGCAATCCGCCGGCGCGGCGGCGCGAAGCCGCCGCGCCGCGCGCGCCGCGTCTCAGTTGAAGGCGTCGATGACGTCGCCGCCGATTTCGTCCCGGTACTCGTCGTAGAGCGGCCGCACCTTTTCGATGAAGCTCGACTTGTCGGCGATGAAGTTGACCTCCATCCCGAGTTTTTTCAGCTCCTCGATGGCGGCGGCCACCGATTCCGAGTCCAGCTTGGTGGCGTACTCGCCCGCCTCCCGGCCGGCGTCAAGCACGATTTTCCGCAGGTCGGCCGGCAGGCCGTTAAGGAAGTTCGCGTCCATGCCGATGATGTTGGGGGTGCTGAAGTGCTCGGTGAGCGAAAGGTATTTGGTGACCTCGTATTCCTTCTGGGTGATGACGAGGGGGACGGAGTTCTCGGCCGCGTCCACCACCTTGGTCTGGAGCGCCATGTAGCGTTCCGAGGCCGCCAGCGGCACCGGCACGGCGCCGAGGAGCGAGAAGGTCTTGGACATGATCGGGCTTTCCATGATGCGGATCTTCAGCCCCGAGAAGTCGGCGGCCGTCCGGATGGGGCCGCGGGAGTTGTAGACGCTCCGGGGGCTGCGAATCATCCAGCCGATGATCCGGATGCCGGTGGACTCGAGCAGGGAGGCGGCGAGCTTTTCCCCCAGCCCGGCATTCAGCACGGAGATGAAATGCTCGGTGTTGCGGGATATGTAGGGCAGGTCGAACACCATGAACTTGCTGTCGCTGGCGGTCAGCACGGCGGTGTTGATTTCGGCCGCCTGGAGGCTGCCCATCTGCAAGCCCTCGATGTAGTCCCGGTGGGCGCCCAGTTGGGCGCTGTGAAACACCTGCACGTCGATGGCGCCCTTGGAGCGCTCCTCGACCAGCTTCTCGAAGAGGAAGAAGGCCTTGACGCAGTTGTCCTCCGGGTTGGAGGGGTTGCCCATCTTGATGCTATACTGCGCCGCCGGCGCGACCCGGAACGGCAGGAGCAGCGCCGCCGCCAGGAACAGGGGCGACCAACCGAAGCGAAACCTGTTTTTCCCGGATTTCATACCGTCTCCTTTTTTACAAATCCTTAGAAAACTTGCCCTTTTCCGGGCCGAGTCACAGTCGGCCCGGGTAAAAAAAGCCGGTTCAATCCGCCGCCAGGGCCTCTTGCTCCAGCATGCCGCCGATCAGGCCCTCCCGACCCCGGCGCAGGAGTTCCCGCACCGCCTCGGCGTTCTTGTCCCGGTTGAAGCGGATGTGGGCGCGCATTTCGCGCTCCGCCCGATCCTGGTCGCCCGAGCAAAGCTCGCCGGCCAGCCGCGCGTGCCACCCCTTGGGATGGGGGAAAAGGCTGGTGTTGATGTTGCAGGACAGCATTAGCCGCCGGAACCAGAGCCGGCGCATCTGCCGGTAGAGCAGCTTGGCCCGGGCCTGGCGGGCGATGAAGAGGTGGAATTCCGAATGCCGCCGCTGGAAAGTCCGCTCCACCTGTTCGTCCCCGCCGCCCAGCGACTCCTGGATCAGATCCAGCGTTTCCGCCAACTCCCGGAGCTTGTTTTTGGCCGCCTCGGGCGCGACCGCGACAAGTTCCCGCGCCGCCTGGCATTCTATCGCCTCCCGGAACACCCTCTCCTCCTCGGTGATTTCCACGGTGATGTTGATCACATGCGCCCCAAGGAGGGGCGAATTTTCCACCAGGCCGTCGTTCTCCAACCTGAAGCAGGCTTCCATAACCGGGAGCACGCTCACCCCGTAGCGCTTGGCCAGGGTCCGCCGCACCAGATGCATGCCGGGCGGCAGGACGCCGGTGACGATATCCTCGCGCAATCTTCTATAAACTTGCGTGGCTATGGTGTTTGGTTGCAAACGTTCCGACTGCGAGGCATCGGGCATATAAAGGCGTCCCCAAGGGATTCGGCAATGATATATCATGATATATCATGATATGCCATACTTGTCAAGCGGTTTATTTTATTTTTGCGCGGAATCTTGGTCAAGGGAGGTGGATGGGCGTTTCGCTTGCCGGAAGGCGGCTTTTGTTTGGGATCGGGGGATGCGTATGCCGGCGGGGATGATTGCCGGTCGTGCCGCGCCTCCGCCCCGCCGGTCCGGGGGCAAGCGGCGGACGGGGCGTCCGCCGGGCGCCGTCAGCCGCGCCCGGGCTTGCAGGGGGATTGGCGATCAAGCCCGTCGTTACCGCGATTGCGCCGCGCCCAGAAGGAAATGGCGACAAGGCAAAGGACAAGCGTCAGATCGGCGAAAAACAGGGCCAGCATGTTCCGTCCCTTCCAAAAGGCGATTGGGCCACCGTATAAAGGCACTATACGATCCGGATTCCGCTTTGTCAAATTCGGCGGCGACCCCGCCGGGGCGCGTATTTCCCCCTGACGCGGCGGCGGGATGGCGATGATGGGCTGGCGGGGCATCCCGCGGAGCCGACCGGGCGAAGGGCGGTCGCGGCGTTTTTTTGGAGGGGAGACGTCCGCCGGGCGGGACGCGAAGGCCGGGTACGCCCTACCGGTGCGGCATCTTCCATTCGGAGTGGTCCAAATGCAGAAGTTCGTGCGCCCGGGGCGACAGCGGCCTGTCCAGGAATTCCTTATACAGCCGGTTGATGGAGGGGTTCTCGTGGGAATAGCGGATGGCCGATTCCGCGTCCAGCATGAAGAGATCCCGGCCGCGCTCCACCGCCAGCTCGACGCCCCGGGCTATGGGCTGGCCGCCGCCGCCGGCGCAGCCGCCGGGGCAGGCCATGATCTCCACGAAATCGTATTTGGCGGCGCCGCGGCGCACCGCCTCGACCAATTTGCGCGCGTTCGCCAACCCGCTCGCCACCGCCACGCGCACCAGGCGGCCGGACATGTCGAATTCGGCGCTCCGCCAGCCCCCGGGCGAGCGGAGTTCCTGGAAGAAATCGGTTTCGGGGGGCTTTTTGCCGTTGATCACGCAGTAAACCGTGCGCAGAGCCGCCTCCATGACGCCGCCGGTGGCCCCGAAGATCACCCCGGCGCCGCTGCCCTCGCCCAGCGGCGAATCGAATTCGGCTTCCGGAAGTAGGGCCGGGTTCAGGTGCTCGGCCTTGATGAGGCGCGAAAATTCCCGGGTGGTGATGACCGCGTCCACGTCCCGCCCGGTTCCGGCGGCGTTCATGCCGGGCAGGGCGCATTCGTGCTTCTTCGCCACGCAGGGCATGATCGACAGGACGAATATCCTGGCCGGATCGATCTTCACCCTTTCGGCGAAATAGGTTTTCGCCATCGCGCCGAACATCTGCTGCGGCGACTTGGCGCTGGAGAGGCAGCACACCATGTCGGGATACTGGCTCTTGAAAAAGCGCACCCAGCCCGGACAGCAGGAGGTGAACATGGGGAATTCCGGTTTTTCCCTGGCGTTCACCACCCGTTCCATGAACTCCATGCCCTCCTCCATGATGGTGAGGTCGGCCCCGAAATCGGTATCGAAGACGTAGTCGAACCCCATCCGCTTCAAGGCCGCCGCCATCCGGCCCGGCGTCGCCTCCTCCCGTGGCAGGCCGAGATCCTCGGCCCAGGCGCTGCGGACGGCGGGCGCCACCTGGACCACGGTGACGACGTCCGGATTGGCCAGGGCCTCCATCACCCGATCCGTGTCGATGCGGGCGCGCAGCGCCCCCACCGGGCAATGGGTGATGCATTGGCCGCACAGGGAACAGGCGCTTTCGTGGATCAGTTGGTTGTTGCCGACGTCCACGCTTATGTGGGAGCCGAAGTTCACCAGATCCCAGACATGCAGATCCTGGATGTTGTCGCACACCTGGATGCAGCGCATGCACTGGATGCATTTGCCGGAGTCGCGCTGAAGGGGGAAGGTCCCGTCCCAGTCGTCGGCCAGCGTTTCGTGCTTGTACGAGCGCCTGGAAATGTACAGATCGTTCGCCAGCTCCTGAAGGGCGCAGTTGCCGCTCCGCACGCAGACCACGCACTGGCAGTCGTGCCGCGACAGGATGAGCTCCACGTTGACCTTGCGGGTCCGCCTGACCCTTGGGCTGTTGGTGAACACGGCGATGCCGTCGTCCACCGGCGTGTTGCAGGCGGCCACCAGGCGGTCGTAATCCCGGATCTCGACCACGCAGACCCGGCAGGCGCCGATGTCGTTGATGTCCTTGAGGTAGCAAAGAGTCGGTATTTCCACCCCGACGCTCAGGGCCGCGTCCAGAATGGTCGTCCCCTCCGGGACGCTGACCGGCTGGTTGTCGATGCTCAAAGTCACCATGACGCGTTCCTCCCCCCCTTGAACCTGCCGTAGCCGAATTTGTCGCAGCGCAGGCAGCGCCAGGCCTCCTGGGCGGCCTCCTCGCGGCTCATCCCCCGCTCCATGAGGTTGAAGTCGCCGGAGCGCTCGACCGCTGGACGCTCTTCCATGTTCACCCGGCCCCAGCCGGGCTTGTCGCCGAGCCGGGGCTCCGGTATGTCCACGTCGATCGAGATCTTGTGGTTGAAGCCGAGGTGGCTGTCGATGTTGGCCGCCGCCACCTTGCCCGCCTCGACGGCCCGGATGACCGTGGCCGGCCCGGTGGCGCAGTCGCCTCCGGCGAAAACGCCGGGCATTCCCCCGACGCTGCCGTCGGGCAGGGTTTGCAGGACGTTTTTCCTGGCCTTGACGCCGAACCTGATGAACGGACCCGCCTCGATGTCCTGGCCGATGGCGAGGATCAGGCGGTCGCAGGGCAGGCGTTCCGGAGGCTTGTCCGCCTTCATGGGGAAGGGCCGCCGGTCTTGCATCGGCCCGATTTTCTGGGGTTGGGCCCAGAGGGCCACGACGTCGTCCTGGGCGTCCGCCTCGATGCTTAGCGGCGCCCGCAGTGGCAGGATGGCGCAACCCTCGGCCAGGGCGCCCTCGATCTCCTCCGGCAGCGCCGTCATGTCCTCCCGCCGCCGGCGGTAGCAGATGGCGACTTCGGCCGCGCCCAGCCGGCGCGAGGAGCGGGCCACGTCCATGGCGACGTTGCCGCCGCCCACGATGACGACGCGCTTGCCCCGGAAGTCGGGCTTCTCGCCCTCGCCGACGCCGCGGAGCATTTGCACCGCCGACATGACGCCGCGCGAGTCCTCGCCATCGATGCCCAGGCTCTTCTCGCTGTGCGCCCCCACGGCGATGAAAATGGCGTCGAAGTCGGAGCGCAGGCGTTCCAGGGCGTCGTCGCTGTCGATTGCCCGGCTGAGCTGGACGGTTATGTTGCCGGTCGAAAGGATGGCGTCGATGTCCCAGCCCAATTGATCGTGGGGCAGCCGGTAGCTGGGGATGCCGTAGCGGAGCATGCCGCCGAGGAAGCGGCGTTTTTCGTAAAGGCTCACGGCATGCCCCATGAGCGACAGGAAGTAGGCGGCCGAGAGTCCGGCCGGCCCGCCGCCGATGACGGCGATCCGCTTGCCAGTGCCGGGAGCCGGGCGGGGGACCGCCACCTGGCCGCAGTTGTCCACGGCGAAACGCTTCAGCCCGCGGATGTTGATGCCGACGTCCAGGATGTTCCGGCGGCAGCGGGTTTCGCAGGGGTGCTCGCAAATCAGGCCGCAGGTGGCCGGGAAGGGGTTGTCCTTGCGGATGAGCCGCACCGCGTCCTCGTAACGGCCGGCCTCCACCAGGGCGATGTAGCCGGGGATGTCGACATGGGCGGGGCAGCGGTTGACGCAGGGTACGGAGCCGCCCGGGTCGGGGGAGCACTTGCCCCGGCGGATATGGTTGAGGTAGTCGTCCCGGAAGTTCCGGCAGCCCTTCAGGACGGTGTTGGCCGCTTCGTAGCCGATGGCGCAGTCGGCGGACTCGTAAATGGAGACGGCGGTGGTCTCCAGGAGGTCCAGGTCGTCCGGTTTCCCCCGCCCCTCGAGGATGCGGTCGAGGATGTTGGCGAGCTGCGACAGGCCCACCCGGCAGGGCACGCATTTGCCGCAGGACTGGGCGTAGCACATCTTGAGGATGGAGGCCACGAGGTTGACGTGGCAGTTGCCGAAGGGGCTCACGAACAAGCGGCGCTCGACATCCAGCAGAACCTCGTCGATCGCGGTTTGCGCCGCCGTTTCCTTGGAAAAGTTCAAGCGATTCACATTCGCCCCTCCCAACGGCCGGGCTGGAAAGCCGCCCCGGCGCCCGCGGCGCCCCAACCCTCAGTCGTCATTCTACCGCGCCGAATCCGAACTGTCAACCGGATTGCCCGCCGATTCAGGGTCATTCGCCTCTTCGCCCGACCCTGACGCGGAAGCGCGGCGGGCATCTTCCCGCCCAGGTCGCGGATTTTGGCCCTTGTACCCTTGGTCCACGAATACCCGCCCCGGCTTGCGCCCGCCGCGCAAGCGCCGCGCCGGTTCGATTGCCCCGGAAAG
>JAISYD010000030.1 GCA_031270145.1 Planctomycetota bacterium | reverse complement strand
CACATCCCCGCCCAACGCCTCCAGGCATTGCTCGAACGAGGCGCGGACCTCCCGCCGCTCCCGCAGATCGGCTTTCACGGCGTGGCTTTTCCAACCCTTGGCGGCGAAATCCCGCTCGGCGGCGAAAACGGCGTCGGAGGATCCGATCAGCGCCGTCTCGCAACCGGCCTCGAGAAGCGCTTCCGCCATGCCGCGCCCCAGTCCCCGGCTCCCGCCGGTGACGACGGCCTTTTTCCCGCGAATGTCGAAAAGATCATAAATCATGGATTCATCCTTACCAAGCGTTTCCCGTATATTGCCAATATCCTTGTTCCGTTGCCCCATTCGTCACGGCGTGTGCGGCGTCCCGTCCCGCAGCCGGGTCTGCGTCCATCGGGCGACCGTGTTTTCGCACGGGTACTTGGCGGCCTCCCCCTCGTCCAGGTCGACGCCCAGCCCCGGCCGGCCGTTGGGATACACATAGCCGTTCCGGAATTCGGGCAAGCCGGGGAAAACGTCCAACAGGGCTTCGCCGGATCCCCGGATCTCCTGGATGACGAAGTTCGGAGGCTCGGTTCCCGACCATTCCTGCAGGCCGAAATTCTGGGCCGCGACGTCCAGATGGATATTGGCGGCGTGGGCCAGGGGCGACATGTCGCCGGGTCCGTGCCAGGCGGTGCGGACGCCGAACTGCTCGGCGAAAAGCTGCAGTTTGCGGGTGGGCGTGATGCCGCCAAGCTGGCTTTGGTGCACCCGGATGAAGTCGATGAGGCCCTCGGCGATGATGTGGCGCCATTCGCAGGGGTGGTTGAAAAGTTCGCCCTGGGCGATGGGGGTGGACACCTTGGTCCTGAGTTCGCGCAGATACTCGTGGCGTTCCAGGGGAATGGCGTCCTCAATGAAGAACAGCCCGAATTTTTCCAATTCCTCCGCGAAATGGATGCTGTCGCGCGGATGCAGGCGCTCATGCACGTCATGGCAGAAATCCACCTCGAAGCCGAACCTGGCCCGAAGATCCTCCATGAGCTTGAGGGTGTCGCGCATGTACCGCTTGCCGTCCAGATAGACCCCGGGCGGCGCCCCTTCGGGGGCGGTCGCGGGCGCGGCGGCGAAAGCGCCGCCGCCATAGCCGCCGCGCTGCACCCGGATGTGGGCGATCCCCCGGGCCAGGTATTTTTCGATGTTGTCGCCGATTTCGGCGGCGTCGCGGCCGTCCGCGTGGCGATAGATGGGCACGCCTTCGCGCACCTTGCCGCCCAACAGCTGGTATACCGGCATGTTGGCCATTTTTCCCTTGATGTCCCAAAGGGCCATGTCCACGCCGGAGATGGCGTTGTTTTCGATGGGGCCGTTGCGCCAATAGCCGTTATGGTGCATCAAATGCCATAGCTGCTCGATGTTTTCGACGTTTTGCCCAAGCAGGAGCGGCCTCAGGTATTCCTCCACCAGCAGCTTCACCGCCAGGTGGCGGTAGGCGAAGGTGCCGCAGCCTAGACCGTACAGTCCCGGTTCGCTGGTGTCCACCTTGACCGCCACCAGGTTGATCCCCTCCGGCGCGGTGCAAATGGCCTTGATGTCCCGGATTGCGACCGTCATGCCGCGTCCCCCTCATTGAAATTTTCCCAATTGTTCCAACCCCTGGCGGAGATGCTCGGCCATCAGGCGGCGGGCCAGCTTGGGGTTGTCCTTCTCAAAAGCCCTGTGGATGAGGGCATGGTAGCGCGCGCCGTTTTGATAGCCGAAAATCTTGTTGATCCGGGCGTGATCGCGCCGCGTTTGGTTGAAGACGTCCAGCAGGCTTTTGTGCAGCAACGGATTTCCGGACGCCTGGCTTATTTCCAGGTGAAACGCCATGTCGCTCTGGACAAATTCCTCCGGCTTGCCGACATTGGCGACCAGCAGGCGCAAATGCGCCGCCAGCGCCCCGATCACCCCGGCGTCCGCTCGCTTCGCCGCCAGGAAACAGCCTTCCGGCTCCAGGATCAGCCTGAATTCCAGTACTTTGGCGATGTCGGAGCATTCCTGGGCGCTGACGCGGTTGCCGCCGCCGGAAAACGCGCCCAGATCGTCATTGATTAAAAACGTCCCCCTGCCATGCTCGCTGCGCATCAGGTTCAGGGCCAGGAATTGCTGGATCGCCATCCTGATGCTGACCCGGCTGACCCCCAGCTCGCCGGCGAGGACGTTTTCCGAGGGTATTTTTTCCCCCACCGGCCATTTGCCGCCGGCGATGTTTTCCTTGAAGCGGTCAACAACCTGTTGTGAAATCCTTGGACGGAACGGCAACAAATGCGCCCTTTCAAACTTGTAACTTGTCTAATAAGTTTGATCATACCTGACGTTCCTTTCCTGTCAAGATAATTTTTTCCGGGGTCATCCGAAATTTGGCCATCGCGCCTATGCGACAAGCCGGATTTGAACGCATCCCGGAAGGATCTGGAATACTACGCGGAGAACGGAGCGCGCCAGCGACGCCGTCGCCAAACGGAGAAGCGAATGACCCCGGCGAAAAGCCGGGCGGGTTCAGGGCCGCGCCGGGACGAGTTTGACGTCCTTGGCCGCCGCCGCCAGGTAGAGGTTGTTGACGGCGTTTAGATAGGCGATGATACAGGCCTTGACCGTGTCGGTGGAGATGCCGCGGCCGGAGGCCGAAATCCCGGCGGCGTGGCGGACCGTCACCTGGGCCTCGCCCGCCGCGTCGGAGGAGCGGCTGGTGGCGGCGATGGCGAAGTTTTCCAGCGTCAAATCCAGCTTGATGATGCGCTGCATCGCGATGTAGGCCGCGTCCACCGGCCCGTTGCCGACCGCGGCGTCGCAAATCTCCTTGCCGTCGCTGGTTTTCAGCGCCACCCAGGCGGTGGGGCCGCCGGGCACCCGGTTGCCGCAGTTTATCTCGTACGCGCCTAGGCTGTAGACGCGCTCCGGCGCCGCCGACACCACTTCGCCCGCCAGGGCCTCCAGGTCGCCGTCCAGCACCTCCCGCTTTTCGTCGCAGAGCCGCTTGAAGGCGAGGAAGGCCTTGTCGAGCTGCCAGGAGGTGAGGGAATAGCCGAGCTTGGCCAGGCGCTCGCCGAAGGCGTTGCGGCCCGAATGCTTGCCCAGGACGATGACCGCCGCCTCCGCCCCCACCTCTTCGGCCCGCATTATTTCATAGGTGGAACGCTCGGCCAGGACGCCATGCTGATGGATGCCGGATTCGTGGGAAAAGGCATTCGCCCCCACCACCGGCTTGTTGGGGGGGACCGCCACTCCGGTGAGGCGGGCGGCCAGGCGGCTCGCCGCCGTCAGGCGGGTGGCGTCGATGCCGGTGTCGACGGCGTGGAAATCCCGCCGGGTGCGCAGCGCCATGACGATTTCCTCCAGGGCGGCGTTGCCGCCCCGCTCGCCCAGGCCGTTCAGGGTCGCCTCCACCTGGCCGGCGCCGGCCCGAATCGCGGCCAGGGAATTGGCGGTCGCCAGCCCAAGATCGTTGTGGCAATGGGCCGAGAAGGTTATTTCCGGCCCGGCTCCGACGCCGGCGATTACCCGGCGGACCAGCGCTTCGAACTCCTCCGGCATGGCGTAGCCGACGGTGTCGGTCAGGTTCAGGATGGCGGCTCCGGCCGCCGCCGCCGCCCGGTAGAGCTCGATCAGGAATTCCGGATCCGAGCGGCTGGCGTCCTCGGCCGAAAACTGCACCTCGGGACAGAGGCTCCGGGCCAGCCGCACGGCGCTTTGCGCCGCCGCCAGCGCTTCGGCGGCCGACATCCGCAGCTTGTGGCGCAGGTGGATGGGGCTGGCGGCGATGAAAACATGGATGCGGGGGCGCCGCGCCCCGGCCAGGGCCTCGGCCGCCCGCCGGATGTCGTCCTCCCGCGCCCGGGCCAGGGCGACCACGGCCGGGCCGCGCATCTCCCCGGCGATGCTTTTGACGCAGGCGAAGTCGCCGGGCGAAGCGGCCGGGAAGCCTGCCTCGATGGCGTCAACCCGCAAGGCCGCCAGTTGCCTGGCGATTTGGAGTTTTTCGCCCGCGTTCAGGTTGACGCTGGCCGCCTGCTCGCCGTCCCTGAGCGTGGTGTCGAGGATCCGCAACCTGCGCGTACTCATGCTCCCCCCCGTCCCAACGCTTCCTTGACGCTTTCCAGCAGCGCCAGGATCAGGACTATGATTAGGGTCAGGGCGGCGAAGGCCAGGACGGCTTTGAACTCCCGCCGCCGCGCCCGGCCGGCGCCGGCCGGCGCCGGCCGGCACCGGCGCTTTGCTCCGCGCTTTTTTCCGCCCTTAGCCAATGGGACCTCCCGGCCGGCCGGCGCTGTAGGAGGCGGCGCATTTGTCCGATTCCCAGACGGTGACGCGGGCGATCCCGACGTTTTCCGGCAGCTTGGCCCCCAGGGCCTCGAAAAGGCTACGGGCCAGGTTTTCCGAGGTGGGGTTGATTTGGTCGAAGGGCGGCGTTTCGTTGAGGAGGCGGTGATCCAGCCGTTCCAGGGTTTGCCGCAGGATGTCCTTGACGACGCCGAAATCGGCAAGCATCCCCAATTGGTCCAGCTTCTCGCCGTACACCTCGGCCTTGACCCGCCAGTTGTGTCCGTGCAGGTTTTCGCACTTCCCACGGTAGCCGCGCAGCTGATGCGCCGCCGCGAAGAACTCCTCCACCTGGAGATGGTACATGGCTAATCCTTGATCGCCTGGCGCGGATCGACGATTCCGCGGATTTGTATGCCGAAGCACTGGTTGATGATGACCGCCTCGGCCATGGCCACCCTGATGTTGCCGGCCAGCACGTCCAGGTTTTCCCCCGACATCTTCTTGAATTCTATGATGGTGCCGGGGCGCATGTTCTGGATCAATTCCATGCGCATCATCTTGGCGGCGATGTTTACGATCAGCGGAATCTTGATTTTCATGGCGATGCCGAGGTTGGCCGGATCGACGCCGAGCTTGCCCGCCGCCGCCTCGTCGGGCGCGCCGGCGTGTTCCTCCGCCGGGGGCGTGCCGGTTACGGATCGGTCGACCAGGATTTCCAGCGTGAAGGGAGGGCGGCCCTCGATGTTGACTTTGACCTTGGCGCAGTAGCATTCGCTCCCGCCCAGCGCCTTCCCGGGGGGCGTTTTGGAAAAATCGACCAGTTTCGAGGCGCCCACCGCCGTCTTGATGGAGCCGCCGATTTCGCTCCTGGCCTGTTGCGCCCCTTGGCCGAAATAGCTGTTCACCGCCTCGGAATAGGCGTCCATACCCTCGGCGTCGAGGCGGGTGTCGTCGGGGTTGGGATCGCCGCCGAGCATCAGGGCCATCATGTGGGCGACCACTTCCCTGGCTCCGGCCGGCGGCGTCAGCAACTGCACCTTGCCGGAGGCGTCGCCGGACCAGTCGACCTGGGTGACCACCGCCTCGGGGATTTCCGCCGGCTTCACCACCTCGTCGGGGCGGCCGTAGTCGCTGCCGATGATGGCGTAGGTGATGTTTTTGCCGAGAAGCGTGGACCAGCCGGCCGAGCCGCCCTCCATCAGGGCCTTGACCAGGGCGCCGCCTTTTTCGAGAACCACCGGGTTGACTATGCCTGTCGACATCTTGGTTTCCGGGGGCCCGGACTCCGGGCGGGATGGGTCAGCGGGCCGCGCCGCCGAGCTGTCCGACCACGTTACCGCCCTCCGTCAGGAGGGCGCGCCCCTCCTCCTCCGCCACCATCAGCGGCGAAAAGACTATCCGGTAGGCTTGCCGCCGCCAGCGGGGGATCTCTTGCTCCGCCCCCACCAAATGGACGCGGCGGACGCCGCCCTCGACCCGGACGTCCGCCTCCCGGCGGATGATCTCGCCGTTGCCGCGGAGGGTGATGTATAGCATCAGGTAAAGGCAGAAAATCAGGAAATTGGTTTTCAGCACCGGGCTGCCGCGGTTTTCGTCGGCCATTCGCGGACTCCTGTCAAAGTTCGTCGTCGACGCCGGTCTCCCGGTCCACCCGAGCCGCCTTGTAGTGGCGGTGCTGGCCGGGATACACCCAAAACTTGGGCCGCCCGCCGATGGTCAGCAACAGCGGGTCGGTCACGTTGTTCTTGGTCAGGATCAGGTCGCCGGGCCGGAGGCGCAGCAGTTCCCGCATCGTAATGTGGGACTTGCCGACATAGACCACCGCCTCGAGCGGGGCGGACTTGACCCCCTCGTTCAGCTTGGCGTTTTCCAGGGCCGCGTCCGAGGTCCGCCTGGTCTGGAACCAGGTCTGGATGGTGGAGAAGTCGCCGATTTTCGACTCGATGACCGGGAAGGGGATGCAAAGGTTCAACAGGCCACGCGACTTGTCCATCCGGATTTCGAAGCTGACCAGGATGACCACCTCGTTCGGCGGCACGATCTGCATGAGCATGGGATTCGACTCGCGGCCGGAAACCATGAAGTCGATATCCAGGATCGGCTTCCAGCACTCGCGGAGGAAGACCAGCGTCTCGTTGGTGATGTGGCTTATCAGCCGCCACTCGATGTCGGAAAGCTCGCGGTTGAGGATCAGCGGCTCCCCGTACCCGCCGCCGAGCACCTTGTCCAGCAGGGGGAAAACGATTGAGGGGTTGATTTCCAGGATCATCGAGCCGTCCAGCGGGTCGCACTTCAGGAGGTTGAAACAGGTCGGGTTCGGGAGGCTCATCAGGAATTCCTGGTAGGTCAATTGCTCTATGGCGGACATTTTCACCTCGACGATGGTCCTGAGATAGGCGGAGAGGCTGGCGCCGAGTTTGCGCGCCAGGACGTCGTGCATCATCTCGATGGAGCGCATCTGATCGGTGGAGACGCGCTCGGGACGCTTGAAATCGTAGAAGTTGACGTCCTCGGGCAATTCCTCCTTGGCGGCGGCCTGCTTGGCCTGCGCCGCCGCCTCGGCGGCGGGGTCGGGCCCGGAGCCCTGCGAGTTCAGCAGGGCGTCGACCTCGTTTTGCGACAATACGTCTGGCATGCGCCGCTTCCCTCTCCGGCCGGCCTCAATCGCCTTCCGGCAAAAAATCCCCGCCCTCGCCCAACCGCAGTACCTCGCGCGCCGCCTCCTCGATCGCCTCGGGGACGCCGGCCTCGAGTTCGGCTATGCGTCGCCGGGCCTGCGCCTCCTGGCGCGAAAGCTCGCTGATGCGCCGCCGCGCCGCGGCCACCAATTCCTCGCATTCGCGGGCCTTGCGCGCCTCCGGAAGGTAGCCGAGGGCGAAAATGGCCAGGGCTCCGCAGAAAAGCAGGACGGCCAAGGGGGCGGAATAGGCCCGGCATGCTGAACCATCATCCATAAAGCGGCTTTCGGCGTCAAGGCGGCGGACTGTTCCAGACAGCCCTTCTCAGGGATGGTTATCGGTCGGCGGACTTTTTATCTTCAGACTATTTGCCAGGACGGCCGCGGCGGGGTATAATGGCGGCTTGCCGGAATAGGGGGTGATGGCATGGCCGGAACCGGACGCTGTCTCTTGATCCACGGGCATTTTTATCAGCCGCCGCGCGAAAGCCCCTGGACCGGGCGCGTCGAGCCGCAGCCCTCGGCCGCCCCCTGGGACGACTGGAACCAGCGCATCGCCGACGAATGCTATCTGCCCCTGGCCAGGAGCCGGATACGGGACGGCGAGGGGCGGGTGGCCGATCTTTACAACAACTACGCCCACGCCTCCTTCAACTTCGGCCCCACCCTCATGGCCTGGCTGGAGAGCCGGCATCCCGACCTCATCCGGCATCTGCGGGAAGCCGTCGCCATCGATCCCGGTTTCGCCCTGGCCCAAGGCTACAGCCATATGATCCTGCCCCTGGCCGACGCCCGCGACCGGCATACCCAGATCCTCTGGGGGCTGCGGGAGTTCCACGCCAGGTTCGGTTTCTGGCCGGAGGGCATGTGGCTGCCCGAATGCGGCATTGATCCGGAAACCGTCCGCGCCCTGATCGATCACCGCATCCGTTTCGCCATCCTCTCGCCCCACCAGGCATCCCGGGCGCGCCCGTTCGGGGAAACCGCCTGGCGGGACGTCTCCATGGGGGCCATCGACACCCGCCGCCCCTACCGCCTGTTCGAGATCGACGGCGGCGGGCGCACGCATTTCGAGCGCTTCCTCGACATTCTCTTCTACACTCCTGGCCTCAACCTGAAGGTCAGTTTCGAACATCTCCTCTCCCGGCCCGGCGACTTGACCCGGGAGATCGCCTCCTGCTTCAAATCCGCCGGCGAGGAGGCCGAACTGGTCTCCATCGTCACCGACGGGGAAATATACGGCCATCATGAGGAGGGCGGTTGCGATGCCCTGGCCCGGCTGTTCCGCGACGCCGCTCCCGGCATTGGCCTCCGCGTCGTCTCCGCCGGCAGGTTTCTCAACGAATGTCCCCCGGCCTGGGAAGTGAAGCTGTGGGAGGGAGAGGACGGCGGGGGAACGTCCTGGAGCTGCGGACACGGGGTGGGACGCTGGTTCCGCGATTGCGGCTGCCGTCCGCCGACCAACCCCGGCTGGACGCAGGAGTGGCGCGGCCCCCTCCGGGAAACCTTCGACGCCCTTCGGAGCCGGGTAAGGGAAACGGCCAGGCGGGAACTTGGCGGCCTGCTGAGCGATGTGGACGAGGCCATGGACGGTTATGTCCGGGTAGTCCTCGATCCCTCCCCCGCCTGCCGCGCCGGCTTCCTCCTGGACCATGCCAGGGGCCGCCCCTCGCCCGCCGAGGCCGCCAAGATCTGGCGCCTGCTCGAGGCGCTGCGCCACGCCATGCTCATGTATACCTCGTGCGGCTGGTTTTTCGACGAGTTGTCCAGGTTGGAGCCGGTGCAGAACATGCGCTACGCCCTCCGCGCCGCCGAATTGATCCAGCCATGGAACGACGACGACCTGGAGGGCTTGCTGGAAACCTGGCTGGCGCGGGCCAGATCCAACCTACCGGATTGGCGGGACGGGGGCCGGATTTTCCGGGAGCTGGCGGTTCCGGCCCGCTATTCCGGCCCGGAGCTGGCGGCCGGCCTGGCGGTTTGCCTGGCGGCCGGCTTGCCGACCGATTGCCTGGCCTGGCGGCTGGTTGCCGCCGCTCCGCCAATCCAGGCGGAAGGGGCGTGCCAGGGTTCCTTCGTTTGCCATGACGCGGCGCTGGATCGCTTCATCAAAGCCGCCTGGCTGGTCAGGTTGAAAGGTCCCGACGACACCTACGCGGAGATCCAACATTACGCCGAGATGCCTGGCGATCCCTTCCGGGAGGCCGAGTTCCCCCCGGAGGTTTTGGCCGACGCCGCCTGGCCCGGGTTTGCGGCCGCGCCAAGCTCGCAAACGGCCAATTCCCGCCTGCCGGCGGCGATTCGGTTCATGCTTTACCGGAAACTCGCCTCGGCCGAGGAGGGCGGGCTGTTGGCCAGGGCGGCGGAGGCCGGCGCCGCCGCCCTGCCGTTTTTGGCGCGGGCCAGGCGGCAGGGCGCGGCGACGCCGGCCGGACTGGAGGCCGGCGTCCTGGCCAATCTGGAAATGCGGGCCGCCCAATCCGTCCAGGCCGCGATTTCCCGCATGTCTTTCGATTCCGCCGCCGCCGACGGGCTTCTCCGAATTCTGGAACAAGCGAAGGCTCTCGGGCTGGCCCTTGACGTCGGCAACCTTTCCCGCCGGCTTTATGCCGCGGCCATGGAATTGTTGACCTGGCTGACCCGCCTTTCGGAACCGGGCGGGTTTTCCTCCCTTTCGCCGCGCCTTCTGCCGGACGGCGGCGCCTGGCTGGCTCCGCTGGCGGGAACCAATCGTTCGGCCGCCTATCCCGAGGCGGACGGTTTTTCCCTGGCCCTGGGGAAGGGGCTGGCGGAGCTCCATGGCCGGCTGGCGGCGCTCGGAGAGGAGCCGGGTCTGGCCGCCCTGGCGCTTTTGCCGTTGCCGGAAATCCTCTCCTATGCCGGGAAAGCCGGTTTGACCTTATCCGGTTTCCCCTTGTTGGGCGTCGAATTCTGGGATTTCCTGGATCAACCGCTGGCCGCCCTCGCCGCCGCCGAATCCGCCGATTGGCTGGACGGCGACATCGGCGGACGGCTGCGCCGCGCCGGGGAGGAGTTGGGGTTCGCCGCCGGGGTGGTGGAACGAAAACTGCGGGCGGCGGCCGGCGGGGCGAAGTGAATCGGCAGCCTGGCCCGGCCGGATAAAAAAAAATCGGCTTTCCCGTCCGGCTGCTCTTGTCCACGCCGAAAGAGGCGGCGGGTCCGCCTGATGAAAGCGGCCGGGGCGAAGGGGTTTTGCGCTTAGGCGGGCATCGGCGCCGCCTCCCCGCTCCCGAAACGTCCGCCGCGCAAAAAAACGGGGGAGGAACCCGCCGTCCGGCGGATCGCCTCCCCCCCGCGGCATACAAGAGCCTAGGCGCTCTCGACTACGGATAAATCTCGTAAAAACCGCCGTCGCCACCGTCAATAACCACGTCCGGGCCCAAGGCCAGGGCCGCCGCCAAGTCGCGGCGGCTGTCCGCCAAGCCGAAATAGGCGTCGGACAGGTATTTGATCCTGAGGGTCGGCTGGCCCTTGAAGCTGTCCGCCACCCAGCGCGAATCCCGCTTGCTGAAGCCGTAGGGAGGCCGGGCGGCGTAATCGGCCGGCGGCCGGCGACCGGCGGCGGGACGTCCGCCCTGGCCGCCCAGGGAGGCGAGGCGCCCCGGCTGGCCGGACAGGGAAGCCGGGCGGCTCTTTTCCAGCTCCTCGCATTCGATGTTGCAAAGGCTGCGGCCGGGCAAGTCGGGCGAGACATAGCGGTCGATGCTGTAAACATGGTTGGCGAACAGCGCCCCGCTGCCGTTTTCGCCCCGGGCAATCGCCATGCCGCCGTCGGCGATGGTGACTTTCGGGGCTGGAGCCCCGCCCTCGGCGTATTGATCCGCCGCCCCGGCCGACACGGCCAGGAAAGTGCCGGGCCGCACCGCGATGTCGCGCTCGGGGAAGTGCAGGCGCAAGCCGTCTGGCGCGTCGTCGGGCACATTGACCGACATCACGCCCCGCTGGAGCTGGAAGCCGGCGTCGCTGGCGGTCAACATGGCGTCGCCCCGCATGGAGATGGCGGAACCGCCGGCGAAATCCAGGCCGGCCGGCTCCGCCGCTTCGCCGGCGGTCGAAACCGGACGGAAGGACATGCCGGGCCTGACCGAAACCATCTGGGCGGGATTCATGGCCAGCCAGCCGCCGCCGTCGCGCATCTCTATGCCTAGCCCTCGGACGCTGCCGGGCAGAGGGGATTGCCGGAATAGATCGTCCACCTGGAGGGCGTTCCCGGCCGTCGGCGGCGGCACCGGTTCCGGAAGCGGAACCGACGCCAGATCGGCGCCAAACTCCGAGGCCGGCGGGGCGGCGGAGCGCAACGCCGGGAGGTTCAGCGCCAGCATCAGCATGGCGGCGGCGGCGAATCCGGACGCCAGGTAAAGGAGGCCGCTCTGGAGGCTGGAGCGGCGACGGTAACTCATGTCCCGTTGGCGCTCCTTCAGGTTGGCGAGAAGCCGGGTGGCGAATTCCCGGCGCGGCAAGACCGGGGCATAGGCGCCGCGCAGCGCGGCCTCCACGGCATCAACCTCGCCCTCGCCGGCAGCCGCGAGTTGGCGTTGGCGGGCCAGCAGGGCTTTCCAGAGGCTGGCCTTGAATTCCGGGGCGGGCCGGCAGGGGACATAGGCGGTTTTAAGGAACCGGCGCCAATCCCCGTCCGTTCCGGGGTTTTCCGGGACGGCGGTTTTTTCCGCCAGCTTGTCCCGCAATTCGTCGAGAAGCCCGGCCTTGAATTCGCGGCGAAAATCAACCGCGCCGTAACAGCGGGCAAGGATGACGCCCCATTCCCTGTCCCATTGGTCAATCGCATCGCTCATGGTTGGTTCTCCCGGCTGAGCCGGCGAAAAAGGGTTTTATTGAAGGCCAAGTTCGGCCAATGGTTTTATTAAAGGCCAAGTTCGGCCGCGGGAACCGCCGATAGAGTCTTGAAGGCGTCGCGAAAAGCGGCCCGGGCCCGGGTTAGCTTGCTCTCCACCGCCTTTTCGGTTTTGTGGACAGTCTGGGAAATATCGTGCACCGACAGGTTGGAAATGTACTTCATTTCCAACAGCGAGGAATACTCCCGGGGAATGGAGCCCATGATGGCGGCGATCAGGGTGCGCAGATAATCGTTTTCCAGGGCGGCGTCGGGCAGATTGTTCCGGTTCATGTCGGCCAGCAGGTTGTCGAATTTGCCGTCCATCAAGTTCCAGGATTGCTCGTATTTGCGCGGCCGGATCATAATGGCGTTGATGGAGCGGATGCGGTTCCTGGACATGGTGATGAGCCAGGACTCGACCGAGCCGCGCGAGGGATTGAATTGCCCGGCCTTTTCCACCGCCTCCATGAAGGTGTCGTGGACCACCTCCTCGGAATGGTGGTGATCCTGCCCGACCCGGTAAAAGACAAACCGGTACAGCCGGGGAAAATAAATCTCGTAGAATTCCTCCAGCGCTTTTTCGTCCCCCTTGGCGATTTTGGCCAGCAATTCGGCCCCTTGGGCGGCATGGCGCTTGATCTCCGGCCAGGCGTCTTCCGCCGTTGAATCGTCCACTTCGGATTCGGCGATCATGTTTTCCCTATCATTTGGTAAAATAAGCGTTTGGATAATTTCCAGCCCGCCGCCCCGCCGTCCCGCGGCCCCTTCGGCCGTTCCCCTGGTCGCGGTTTAGGCCCCAATCCCGCCGGCCGGCGCTCGAACCTCCACTCGGTGTATTTGTCCGGCGGCGGAGTTTTTCCTTCGCGGTTACGGATAAAAAGTGCGATTAAGCCGCTTCCGCCGTATGGGCGACGGTGACCGATTCCCGGCGCCGCGGCCAACCACTGGCGTCCCGCAAGCAAGGCCGCAACCGTCAAGGCAAGAATCCCTTGAAGCGAAAAACGCCCGCCGGATGGAGCGCGTGGGTCCGGCGCCCGCCCCAAAGCGTCCAACAAGAAAATAGCGGATGCCGCCGCGACTTCGGACATATGAATCCCTCCGAATGAGCCCGGAGGGAAGTATCAACTTTTACCGATGGCAATTCAAGAGAATTAAATCACTCTGCGGGCCGCGCTTTTCCCTTGACAACCCCGGGGGCTTTGCGATATTATACTCTTTGCGGGCTGGAGTTGTGAAAACGATCCTCTCCGGGCGAAAATCACAATTTCAGGTCGTGGCCAGTATAAAATATTATGGTAGGTTCGTTTCGGCGATGCGTAGGAAGCCGGTTGATCCACGGGGGCATTTAATTCCAGTTTCCTGGATGCAAACGAAATGGAGTTGTCGCTTATGGGCATTCCGAAATCATATCAGACCCGACTCCCCCGCGGCATGATGTTTTTTTTGAGTTGAGTTGGGTTGGCCTTGGTTGGCATATCGGGAGGCATGCGGGTTTGCAGTACCGGGCTTTCGGAGGACGGTTTTCGGAAGAGGAATATAATACTCCCCCGATCCTACTACGACGGTGTAACTTACAATAGCGATGCCGGAGCATTTACTCCTCCGGGAAAGTTCAAATACCGGGTGATTGAAAAAGACCACATATATAACGTTAGTGTTTACTGGAATCGTGATATTCGCTGGCATCTTGACGATTCTGGAGCCGATTCGGGCTTTCGCCTTGATATCCGGTATCATATTGAAAAAATTCATTTCTTTCCCGAAGCAAGCGAGGCCGCGGCTTTTTTTATCGAGGGCGGTGCTCGTGGCGGGGTTTTGGTTCCGTCCTTTAAAATAATCGCATCGGGAACGCCAGATTACCTAATAAGCAAAAAAAGACGCGACGCTATCGGTGGACTTCTGGAAATTATGCGGCCCAGGCGAGTGCGTTCACAAGTAGTTTTTGAATTATCGTAAGGTCGGCGCGTGAGGACGACATGGCAATAATTCTTTCATCCCATAGTTGTTTGC
>JAISYD010000004.1 GCA_031270145.1 Planctomycetota bacterium | reverse complement strand
TTTTCGGGTTGGCGGGATCAATCCTCATGTGGCCGCCAAAATAGAGCACCGCCAGCAGATCGGCCAGGGATAGGCACCCCCCTATGTGCCCGACGCCAAGCGCGCCGATGGCGTCGATGGTTCGGCGACGAATGGCCGTCGCCTTTCCGGCTACGAAATCCCTGTCGAAATCGGGTCGAGATTTTCCCATGACGGTTCCCGTCTCTTCCAAAGGCCGCCCGCGGGCGCGCCCGCGACCCATGCGGCCTAAATGCCGCGCAGCGGATTCGCCGGCGGCGCAGCGGCCGTCGGCGAGAGGTTACGAGTGAAGGGGGACGGCCAGCGCAGCAAGGTGTACAGGCGCCACGGAACCGGGAACGGCCTTTTAATGATTATTATATTTAATAAATAAAACAATGTCCATCAGTATTCAACTGGTGGCAGTATAGCGCAATATTATAGACAGTCAAGCACTTTTTTAAATTTTTCGCAAAAATTTTCTATGCTCAAGCAACGTATTGATGTATAATTGTTTTAACGAAACAAATAATCTTTTGACCCGTGTCCAGTTTTCCCTTTGTCGTGCCGCGACGCGGCGGAAACCGCTTTGGAGAACATTTCATGAACAAAAACCACCTTCTTGCCGTCCTGCTCGCCGCCATATGGGCCGGACATTTCCTGCTCATGAACAGCGCCGCCAAAATCATATCGCCCTTCATCACCGGGGCCGCCGTCCGCTTCGGTACGTTCCTCATCCTTACCGCCATGCTCATGCGCTCGCGATCCATGGGCCGCCTTTGCCGTCTCGACGGCGCCGGGGCAAAACTGTTCTGCATCGGCGCCCTGGGCTTTCTTCTCGACGCCACTTCCTTCATCGGCTTCCGCTATTCCAACGCCGATACCGGAACCGTATTGCTCAAGACGGACGTCATCATGGCAAATGCCATGACCATCATGATTTACCGGTTCCACTTCGGAAAGCTGGATTGGTTTTTCACCGCCACCATCCTTGTCGGCGTCTGCCTGGTCCTGGGCGTCAACCCTTACGATCTTCACTTCCAGCCTTTCGACATTTTCTTCGTCATGAGCGCCTTTTTCGTCACCTTGAACGCCTTCCTCATCCAACATGTTCAGCGCCGCCACGGCACATCGAACACCGTCATCGCCTACTACAACAATCTTTTCACGCTGTTGATTTTCTCCGCCGTCGCCAGCGCCGCCGGATTGTGGGGAGAATTGGCCGAAATCGGCCGGAATCGGGAACTTCTCGCCGTTCTGGCCCTCGGCGCCGCGGCGCAGACGCTCATCTATGTTTTTTATTACAAGTGCCTTGCCAGGCTGCCCGTATACTTGATCAAGATACTTCTTCTGCTTATTCCCGTGTTCACCATGCTGTTCAATGTCGCCGTCATGGGCCGGCGCCTGACGTTCATGCATCTTGCCGGTTCCGTTCTCGTTCTGGGAAGCGCCTTTGGGGTGCTTTACTTCGGAAGAAACAGAAAGGCGAATCGCGGCGCCGCTTCCCCGGCCGATTGAAACGCCTTGCGGATTCGCGAAAGCGGGATAACATTTGGCTGCCGCCGGATTCATGGAGACAAGGCGCGTTTCGCCGCCGTTTCCAAGACTGGCGGGACGGAATTGGCGTTTGTTCATAAAGGCGAAGCGCATGTACCCGCGGGGAGTGCGAATCGTCCCAGTCGGATACTGGAGTATTGCATGATGCGGGTCAAGGGTCAAAACATCGAGAATGTCAAAGTGATCAACCGTTCGTCCACTTTCAGGCTGCTGCTCGCCAACGGCCCGTTGTCCCGGATCGACATTGCCGCCGAGTTGAACGTCACTCCGGCGACGGTGACGTCAATCTGCAACGAACTTCTGCAAAAAAACCTGCTCGTTCAACACGAGGAGCTCGATTCGCCCGGAAAAGTGGGGAGGAAAAAGTGTCCGGTCGGGTTGAACTACGACTACAAACACGTACTCTCCATAGCCATCTTTCCCGACAGCGCCACTCTTTCCATCTGCAATCTCGCCGCATCCCTCGTCGACAGCGTCGTCGTGCCGACTCGCCGCTCGCTGTCGCCGGATCTGTTTCTGGCGCACCTGGCCGAGCGTTGCATCAAGCTGTTGTGGGACAACCAGCTTGCCAAGGACAGGATTCTCGGGGTGGGCGTCGCCGTTTTGGGCCCGGTAAACCATATAGAGGGAATCAGCCTGAAAGCCTATTCGATTTGGGAGCAGCCCGTACCGGTACGGCGCTTGCTGGAGAACGAGCTTCACATTCCCGTTTACGTCGAAAGCAACGTCTGCGCGCTTATCGAGGCCGCCCTTCTTTACGGGGAAATCGAACATCCAAATGTTCTTGCCGTCCAATGGGGGCCGGGCATCGGCTCGGTCTCGGTCATCGGCGGGAAAGTGTTCAAGGGCCGCAACTTCCATACCGCCGAGTTGGGGCATAATTTCGTCGACGGGATTGGGGAAAGATGCCGTTGCGGCAAGGTCGGTTGCCTCGAAACCAAGTTGTCGGTCGACGCCATAGCCGCCGAGATGGAACGGCTTTCCGGATTGGCCAAGGCCAAGGCTCTTCGCGCGCTGCGCGACAGGGTCGGTCCGCCTTGCCGCGAAAATCTCGACAAGTATTTGGAGGTCGCTTTTCCGCCGCTGGAGGATTACCTGAAAGACATTTCCTTTCGCCTCGCCGTTGTGGTCAACAACGCGGTCCAGGTTCTCGCTCCGGACAGGATCATCCTGTTCGGCGAGTTGTTCGCCAACAACCGCCTGCTGGAATATTTCAAGGAAAAGATCTTTTCCATCAACGAGACCATTGTGGATGACATGTTCCTCCGCAGCGATTTTCAGTCCCGGCACACCTATATCGGCGCCACCGCCTGCATTGTCAAGCACCTGCTGGTCGATACCGGCGGACTGAACGAAGCGGCCAAGACCCACGCCTGACTTCGGAAAGCGTAGTACGGAGGCATGCAATTTCCGGCGCGGGAAGGGAAGGCGGGAGCATGGAAGACCGAGAGCCGCGCCTGGCCGTCGTCGCCGGAATATCCCCGGGCTTTCCGGAAGTACTCGACTTTATGCGAATTTTCTAGGTTCTTGCCGCTTTTCAGGGACGACTATTTAATCGCGGAATCGCCAAAAGGAATGTTGCCGATTCCGAAAGTAACGGCTGGAGATTTTCCGGGGAGCATATGACGATGCATGGCATAAGATTCTTGATATTGGCGTTTGCCCTGGCTCTGGTTGCGCCGGGTTGCTCGAACCGGTATCAACGCAATCACATGTCGAGCGGCAGGGATACGTCGGAAAATATGCTGGTGGCGGTGATGCCTTTCCAGGGCGTGGCGGAATCGCCGGGATCCGGCCTGATCGTGGCCGACATCATGGCGAATGAGTTATACGCGCTGGGATGCTATACCGTCGTCACGCCCGAGGTGGTCGCCGCCCGGGCCGCCAGCCGCGAAGGGGAAATCCTCTCCCCGGAGGAAACGGGGATGTTGGTTGGCGCCCCCATGATCCTCACCGGCCGGGTCACCGAATACACCTACAAATCCGGCGTGGGAGAGCAGCCGGCGGTCGGCGTCACCGCGAGGTTGCTGGAATCGGCTACCGGCAGGGTGTTGTGGAGCGGATCGCGGGCCCATACCGGCAGCGCCGGCTGGCTCCATGGGGACAGCCTGTCGATTTTGGCCTCGCGCATCTGCCATAGCTTGGTCAAATCGTTGAGCGGCGAAGCCCTGGACTACGGCTGGGGGAGGCCGGACAACGAGTACTCGATTGAAAAATACCCTCCGGCCGCGGGAGGAAGGAAAGTCGCGCCGGACAAGCCGTATTCAACCCGGGCCCGCGCCGCGGCCGGGCCGAACGGGGCGAAATCTTTTCCGGCCGGTCCTCCGGGTACGCCGAATGGCCGCCGGACGGGATCGGGCCGGGAGGATAAATCGTCCTATCTGTTTGTTCCCCGGCCCAAGTGACATGCTACAGGTTTTTTTTGAGGACGTGCAGGTTGGCCATCGCCACTCCGGACAGCATGGCTCCGACAATGCCCTGAAAACCCTGATCCGCGCCAATGAGAAAAAGGTTGTCCCGGAAGGCGGCGCCGGCGCGGGTCTTGACCGGACTGCCGTAAAGGGCGGCCTCGGAGTGACGGGCGTAGCGGCGAAGGGTCATGGGCGTGAAAAGATCGTCGAAGGGGGCGACGCGCTTGTGGCCGGATCCGCCCTTGGCCAGGAGTTCCACCTTCAGCCGCGCCAAGGCGGCGGCCATGCCGGCGGCGGTTTTTTGCTTGGCGGCGGCATAGGCGTCCGCGTCCAAACGGCTCCAGGCGGGAAACGAGGCCAACTGGGTGATCTTGAGGCAACCGGGATCGGCATTGGTTTCGGCGGCGCGACCGGGGATGGGTGCGTAATTGCCGGTGGCGCAGATTACGCCGTTTCCCTCTCCGACCAGCCCGTCCGGGCGGCCATAGCTGAAGCGGTTGGAGAAGGAATAGAAAATCACCGTGTCGGCCATGCCGATTTCGCTCGCCGGCCCGTCCAACAGGGCCACGCCTTCGGCCACGCTGACGCCGCCGACCGGCCGATCCGGCTCCTGGCCGAGAAGGGCGGCCGTCTCCACCGCTCCGGCGGAGGAAAAAAATATTTTCCCGGTTAGCTCCTCTCCCGAGATCAGCCGGACCGCGGTCACCCGGCCGGCCTCGGACGCCAATCCGGCGACTTCGGCGCCTAGCCTGACTTCACCGCCATTCTCCCGGATCCTGCGGATCAACGCCTCCCAGAGCGGCCGCATGCCATGCGCCGGATGCGCGAAGCCGGACTCGAAGACGCATTTCCAGGTGACGCAAAAGAGCAGCCAATCCATGTCGGGCGCCTGGCGGGCGGCGTCATTGCCGTCGCCGACCCCGCCGGGGTTGCCGTAAAACATCACCGGGCAGAGAAGCATGTCGGCTAGGAGCGGATCTTTTATGTGGGCGGCGAGGATGTCCCGCGCCGACGTTTGCCGCAAGGTTAGCTCGCCCTCGTCCGTATCGGCGACGAGGCGGCGGAACCGGTCGAAACCGCCGATCTCGCCCGGGAAGCTTTCCGCCACCAGGGAACGGAAATATTCAGGATCGTTGGTGAAGGAGAGGCTAGCCGAAGGGAAACGGATGCTGGAGCGGATTTGCGGCCGGAGGGCCAGATCGGCATGGCTTAGGCGCAATTGCCGGAGCAGGCGGCCCAGCGGGCCGCTTCGGCCGTCGGGACGATAATTGGTGAGGGCGTGCAGGCCGGAGGAAATTTCCCGGCCTTTGACCTGGTGCCAGGAACTGAGCCCGCCCGGACGGGTGTGCGCCTCCAAGAGGCACACGCCGACGCCGAAATGGGCCAGCCGGGCGGCGGCCGCCAGCCCGGACGGGCCGGCGCCGATGACGACGACGTCAAAGGCCATGCCTTAGGCCTGCCGGCCTTTGAGATAGGCGATGGTGGAATCAAGGCTGGCGAGTTGGGGGTAATCCGCCTCCGGCACTTCGATCCGGTGGCGTTTCCGGAGTTCCATCACTATGTCGAGGAAGTCCATCGAATCCAGTTCAAGCTGATCCCGAAGCGGCTTCGCGCCGTCCACCTCCGGCGTTTGGTCGAGTCCGGCGACATCCTGGATTATGGCCAGGACGGCGTCGCGAATTTCCTGCTCAGTCATTTCTCCTCCTGTCCGCGCGTCCCCGGCGCGATAAAAACACGGAAGGCGAACGCCTTCCGCGCGGTCTGATGGAAAGATTCCCCATATGGTGTATAATATAGGGCGGGGGACAACTTTGTAAAGCGGTTTTTTTTCCGGGGAGAAAGCATGGGCGGCGTGATTCGGGTGAGGGATGTTGTGAGGGCGATGGAACAAATCGCGCCGCCGGCCCTGGCGCTGGCCGGCGATCCGGCGGGTTTGCACGCGGGGGATCCGGAGGCGCCGGCGGATCGCGTGCTAGTTTGCCTCGACGCTTCCCTGGCGACTCTGGCCCAAGCGGAAAAAGGGCGTTACCGGATGCTGGTGGCGCATCATCCCCGTTTTTACCGCGGCCTTTCGACTTTGGCGGCAAGTCATCCGGATGGCCGACGGGCCGCCGCCATCGCCAAATCCGGCTTGGCCGTCTATTCCGCCCATACCAGCCTTGACATGGCGGCTGGCGGAGTTAACGACTGCCTGGCCCGGGCGGCCGGCCTCGTCGGCGCCGAGGTGGTCAAGCCGGAGATTCGGGAGAAGCTGCTCAAACTCACGGTCTTCGTGCCCGTCTCCCATATCGAGGCGGTACGGACGGCGGTTTGCACCGCCGGGGCGGGCTGCATCGGGAAATATTCCGACTGCACCTTCCGGGTCAGGGGAGTTGGGACATTCCGCTGCGGTGACGATGCCAAGCCATTTCAAGGCCAACCCGGCTCCTTTGAGGAAGCGGACGAATACCGGCTGGAAACCGTGCTGGGCGAGTTCTCGGCCCAAGCGGTGGTGACGGCCATGCTGGCGGCCCATCCTTATGAAGAGGTGGCCTATGATCTCCATCCCCTGTTTGGTCAGGCGAAGATTTACGGCTTTGGCCGGGTGGGGGAGCTTCCCGCTCCCGAGACCCTGGACAAACTGGCGGTCCGGTTGGCCGGGGAGGT
>JAISYD010000355.1 GCA_031270145.1 Planctomycetota bacterium | reverse complement strand
CCGCCGCCAGACCGGTTCCGGCGTCCAATATTTTTGTGAGGCGCGCAACGCAAAGAAGGCCGTCCCGGTCCAGGGCGCGCGCTTTTTCGACGGCCTTTGTTTCGCCCAGGCTTTTCTGGCGGCCGTAGGCGGTTGTCGGATTATGGACGGCTTCCTCCGCGGGCCTAATCATACTTTCGGCAAACACCGCGCTGGAGGACAACAGCAGGGTGAATACCCCGGCCTCAAGCAAACGGGCGGCAAGGGCCGGGATTTTCACCGTATTGACGTCCCATGCCTCCGGTTTGGTCTCGCAATTCTTAAATCCGGTCACTCCAGCCGCAATAATCGCCGAGTTCAACGCTTTTGGCAAGGCAAATTCCTCTTGCCGCGTCAAATCCAGATAAAGCCGGCGGCTGGAAACGCGTTCCGGCCGCCGGGTGGTTCCCAGGCAGTCGAACCCCCTGGCGGACAAGCCGCGAATCAGGGCGGAACCGATAAATCCGTCGGTCCCCACCACCAATACTGCGCCGCCGGCGTTTTTATGCCGGGCCGGGTCCGGCGAATCATCCAAGGCCGGCTTCCAATTTCCGCAATTCGGCAAAACGATCATTCGGCGAAAGGATTGAGGCGCAAAGCGCGCCGCCGCCGAATAGATCATCAATCCGCCGCTTGACCTTCGCCTCGTTTTCATTGCCGACCGCCAGGAGGAACGCCTTGCGTCCGGGGTTGTCCGCAAGCGTTTCCGGCGCGACAAGGGGGAGGCCGCAGCCGGGATAATAACGCCCCTGCTTGGCGGGATTGTCGTCCAGCAACGCGGCGACGTGTTCGGCCAGGCCAAATCCGTTCAATAAGGCGGCCGAGCGCAGCCCGCCGCCGAAAACATAGATGACCCAGCCCTGATCCCGCAAAAGCGCCAGTCTGGCGCCGAGTCGCGCCGCGTAATCCCCGGCCCGCCGGGCAAAATCCGCCAACTCTCCCGGAATGGCGGGATGGCGCGGCGAAACGGGGGCGGGGAAGCGCCGGGCCAGTACTTCGATAAGGCCGCCGTTATAGGTGAATTTATGTTCCACTATCACGCGATAGCCAAAGCGCTCCAGCGCGAAACGAAGGGTGTCGGAGGTGAAATAGCCGATTAGTTCCTCGTAGACCAGCGAGCAGTCGGCGGCGGCCAGAGCCGCGCCGAAATCCGGGATTTCCAGGAAAAGCAGGCCGTCCGGCTTTAACAGCGTGTCCAGGCAGGAAAAATAGCCGTTCAGGTCGGGGATATGGCCAAACATATGCTTGGCCACCGCCAGATCGAATTTGCCATGGCTTGCCACTAGTTCCGCCGCGACGGGCGGAGTGGCGAACCCTTCCCGCACCTCGAAGCCTTTCCCCCTGGCTATCGGGCCGGACACCCGGCTAGGTTCCACGCCCAGCAAGCGGGAAAAACCGCCATCCCGCAGGGCGGTTAAAAAATGTCCGTCATTGCAGCCGGTTTCAACAATCCCGGCCTCAAGGGGGAGGTGCCGTTTCAATAAATCCACCTGCCAGGCGGTTTGCGGCAAATTCTTCCATGACGTCATTTCCAGCCCGGCGGTCGGATAGATGCTTTCCGGCGGCATGGGGTCGGAAATTTGGGTGAAGCCGCAGACCCGGCAGGCGTCCAGGCGCAGGGGATGCCGCCGGTCCGGGACGAGAGGGGAGGGGGTCGGCCACAGGGGATCGCTAGGCGGCTGCAAACCCAGATCCAGTATGGGGTATGTCGCGCCGCCGCAAATCCGGCATTCGGCGGAGCCGGCACGGTTTTTCCTCCTGTCAACGCTTGTCATGCGCCACTCTCCCAAGCCCTCATGGCTGACAGTACCGCCGCTATTTCAGCCTCGCTCCGATCCGGGCCGGAAGGGAGGACAAAGCATTGTTCGGCGTATGGATCGGAGTTTCGGTAGCTGCCGGGATTCCGCGCCGCGAATTGCGGCGCCGTGTTGAGGTTGGGGTAATAGGGCCGGGCCTGGATGCCGTTGGCCATGAGAAATTTCATCAGCGCGTCCCGGCGTTCGCACAGATATTCGGCATAAATCGGTATTTCGCCCCGCTCCAATCCGTCCGGCAGCGGACGGATGCTCCGCAACCCCCTCAATCCATCCTTGTACCGCTTATATAGCGAGATTATGGCGGCTTTCCTTTCCTCGAAGCGGTCAAGTTGGGTCAGGGCCACCGCCGCCGGCAAATCCCAGAAGCGGAAATTGCCCCCCAGCGTTTCCCAGTACGCCATGGTCACGTCGGCGACACCGTGGGTGCGGGCTAGGACAAGCCTTTTCGCCGTTTCCGCATCCTGGGTGACCACGGCACCGCCCTGGCCGCAGGATATCGGCTTCCCTATGGAAAAAGAGAAACATCCGGCATGGGATTTCGTCCCGGCGCATTTGCCGTCCGGGAAACGCGAAAAAAGCGCCTGGCAGGCATCCTCGATGACAATGACGCCATGCCTTTCGGCAATGGCGTTGATGCGCTCCATGTCGGCCAATTGGCCGTTCAGGTGTACAGGAATCACCGCCTTGGTTTTTGGGGTTATGGCGGCGGCGAAATTTTCCGCCGGCATGACGGGCCGATCCGCCTCGACATCGACCAACACCACCTCGGCTCCAAGCAACCTGGGCGCGTGGGCGGTGGCGATCCAGGTGCGGTTGGGGACAATCACCTCGTCTCCCGGCCCGACGCCGGCGGCCAACAGGGCCAGGGTCAGGGCGGCGGTTCCGCTGGCGGCGGCGACGACATGGGGGACGTCCAGGATTTCGCCCAGGCGCTTCTCGAACGCGGCGGTCAACGGTCCCATGGTCATGCGCCGCTCCGCCACGGCCTGATAGGCGGCCTTGGCCGGGATTTCGCCGAATTCAACTTTCCACCAGGAGATCATATCCCGCCTTTCGGCATTGTCGTCACTCAAAAAAGGTGAATGAATAATCGCCGGTGTAGCCGGCCAGGCCGAACCAAGCCCCGCCGCGTTTATTGTTTTTCATGTCCGGGATCCGCCGCATCCGGCAGTTCTTCGGCTGCCCGCAAAGCCGCGCGCTTGACGTCTTCGCCAATCCAAATTCCCGACAAACCAATTCTGGCGATGGCATCCGCAAGCATTATAGCGTATCCATGTCGTTTGGCGCGAATCAATATCCCCAACGATCCTGTAAGGCGCAATTGGCACATCCTGGCCACCGAGCGCCCCACCGCCTCGTAAATGGCCACTTCCCGCCATCCTTGCTGCAGGGCCAAGGCGATTAATACTCCAGTATCGGGAACACAACCTTCAGACACCGGCATCCTCCGCAATTTCATCGGCGGAGGGCATAACGGCCTTAAGGCCGAGGGATCCCGTTTTCAGGATG
>JAISYD010000337.1 GCA_031270145.1 Planctomycetota bacterium | reverse complement strand
GCCGGCGGCGCGGCGTGATGGCGGTTATAGGCTTATTTAGGAGGCGAATGATGGCTGCGTTCACAACAATTCTTCAACGGTATTACTCCACTTGTCATGCCGGCGGCCGGCCGGCGCGGACGGCCATCCGGGAAATATCCTGGCGTAAGGCGCAAAGATCGCTGGACGCGATTATCGACGCCCACCGGGCCATGGCCAAGACCCCGGTTAAGCCTGGGGAAGACCCGGCCGTGCGGGAAACCGTCGTCAAGGACGCCGTGGACAAGACCGGCGCCCCGGAAGTGATGTGGCAATCGGCCCGCGCCATTCAGGAAGCCTTCAAGGACAACGAGGATGGGCTTAACGCCTATCTGGCGGAAGCCGACATTCCCCGTGCCGATTTCGATCATGCCCTGGCCAGCGACATGGACTTGCCGCTATCTACCCAGGGATTCGGCCGCTGGCAGGCGGCGCATGAGGATTTCCCCGACCTCAAATTGACCCTGAAGCTCACCCCCGACGCGCCGGACATGGGAATGTTGCTGGAATCGGAATTGGCCCGGACGGAAGTCAGCAAGACGCTTGCCGCGCTCATGAAAGAAGACAAGCCGCTGCCGAAAGCCTTCCAGCTTTTCCATGACCAAGTGAGAAAGCTGGGCGCAACCGCCGAGGAGGCCAACAATATATCCCAATATTTGCTTGCTTCCGCCCAGGTGGCCGGCCGCCGGTTGAACATCACGGCGGAGCAATGGTTGAACTCCAAGCCGATCCAAGTGTTGCTGGACAGGCAGTTGGCGACCATAAAGGCGAAACAGAATTGGGATCGGAAGCCGCTGTCCGTCAAGGTAGCCGAATGGAACGAAGCCGACCGGCACTTCTACCAGCGAGACGCCAGGATCAAGGATGAGCAAGCGCCGGATTTCCTGCGCTATGTCCAGACAATGGCCGACGCCGGCCAGAACATAAGCGATCCTGTCCGCGTAGGGAACAAATATCGGGAAATCCAGAACCATGCCGACGCCCTGGCCATGACGGCCGACGGTCTGACCCGGTTGTTGGAGAAACCGGAGGAAATCACCGACGCGTTTTTGGCGGCCAACGGCCTCGAGGGGATGAGCCGGGAGGACGGGATAAAAATCCTGGAAGAGCGCCGCGACAACCTGTTGAAGCGGGCAGCCGCCTGGCGGAACTTCGAGAGCAATCCCGACCTCTTGGCGCGGGCGCACGATCCGACCCCGGCAATGGCGGAGGAGGAAGCCCCGGCGGAAATTCCCGTTTCGACTCCCGCCACGGAAACGCCTGCGGCGCCCGCTTCAGCCCCAGCGCCGGCCGCCAATCCGGTACAGGAGATAGTCAAGGCGGCGGAGGAAGTCCTGGCCCCGCTCTTGGAACCGGCCACTACGACCGATGACGCGGCAGCCTGGGAGGGAGAGGCGGAAGCGTTGGAGAGAGCTGCCGCAATGGAGGCGCAAGCGGCCGCGGAACCAGCCGCCGCGACGCAATCCGACGCCAGCCCGCAACCGGCCGCCGCAACTCCGGAAATCCAACCCGTTCCGGAACCTGGCGTTCCCGCGCCGACAGCGGTAGAGACCGCTCCGGCCCCGGGACCGGCCATCAACCGGGGGGGCGTCACGCCGGAAATGGCGGCGGATGTGGCTGCCCAAGCCAGGGAAATGGGATTTGAATTCACTCCGGAGGAAGTAATCGATATCGCCGAGCAGATAACCCGGGCGGGTGCCAGCATGGAGACCGAGAGGGAGGCGGAGGCAGGGACCGGGATAGTCACCGATTCTCCCGCTGAAAACGATAGCCAGGCGGCGCATAGCGCTTATGAGCAACAACTTGACCATATTGACCCTAAACAAAGAGGGCGATATGACTTCGTTGCCGCTCCGGGCGGCGGATTCGATTTCGGCATTATAGACATTGAATCGCGGGATTCCGCTTCTTTAAGGAAGGCCGGAATGGAGACCGGGCCGGTGCGCCTGGAGAATGGAACCCGCCATTTCGGCAAGATTCATATTGAAAGGGAGCATTTCCGCGATCTATTCGAGGCGGGATTTAAAAATGTCGAGGATTTTGTAAAGCATGTGGTAGACAATTTTAATCAGATACGGATTGGCGACAAGGGCAGATATATCATAGTGGCGCCCGGCAATGGCGGCCGACTATTGGCGTTGTCCCTGCATAAAAACGGAGAAAACTACTATACTGTCACAACGGGATATATTGCCAGAGAAGGAAAGAAACTTCCAGGCAAGGCACTTTGGGGCATGGACGCCACCCAGCCCCAGAATTCCGGCGATCCCGCCCGTCTGCTTAGCTCTAATGCCACAAAAACCGGAGGCATTGAGCCACTCAGCAACGACGGCCAAAGCACTTTGCCTGATAGTAGTGTACCTCGTCAGGATGCAAATGTCAATATTGAATCCATCGCCGATCCGGTCGCCCAGGCCGTTCAAGCCATTGAGCAGGCCATTATCGCCGAACAGGAACAGCATGAGGCCGAGGCATTGGCGCCGCCGGAGATCGATCCGGTCGAGGAAGCTATTAACCGGGCGGCCGACAGTCTGACGGAAGCGAAACGAAGGGATGGCGCCTACCGCACGCCCGAGGACATGGATCAGGATCACATAAGCAATCGGGCCATGTTCCGGAGAAAGGCGACTGAAATACAGGAACACGGCGCAACCTTGGCTGAAAGCGTGGATGCTGGGGCTTACGACAGCCACAACCCATATTCCCGCAAGCTGTTCGAGGAATTGACCGGGATAAAGCTCCCGAATGGGAATCGGAACATCCGGCAGGCCATTGGCGACTATATCGGCAAGGCATGGACGGAACTCCAGGACAGGAAGGAACAGGCCCGGAAGGACGCCGAAACGGCCAGGGTGGAGCGGGACGCCGCAGCGGAAACCCTGCGGATCGCTAACCTTTCCGATGGCATGAGGGCGGTGGAGGACTACGCCAAAACCGCTTCGCCGATGGCTGGCGGCAGAATCAGGAAAACGTTAGGCAAAAACATCTGGATCGAGAGGTTGGAGCCGACGGCCGATGGAGGATTTCGCAAAGTAGGAGCGGATAAAACGACTCGCGGCGATTATATTTTCGCCAAGATAAGCCAAGGCGGAAGCGTTAAATGGAATCCCGGGAAAACGGAAAGGCGGCTATTCTACTCGGACGGTTCCACCTTCATGGATGAAAAGACGCTAAGCAAAACCGGCATGGATTTCGCCGAATGGCTGATCGGCCGCCGGGATTCGAGCGACGACGACGGAGACACGACCATTGGCCCGAATCCGTCCGATCTGTTCAACCCGCCAGGTTCCGTCCCGCCAGCCTCATCAACTCCCCAGGACGCCCAACCGCCAGCTTCGCCGACGACGCCCGCGACGCCTCCCGAATCCACGCGGCCGGCGGCGCCGTCCACGCCAGCCGATGCTACCCCGCCGGCGACCCCGCCAGAGACGCCGACGCTCCCATTGGCGACGCCCGCGGCCCAAGAGAGGGCCAGGCTGGCGGCCGCTTTCCACAAGCGGCTATTCACCGACAGCCAGGCCATTGGCGGCATTGTGGAGGCGCGGCAAATGGCGTCCGAATTGCTGGGCCGGCCGGTGGAGGCGGGAAGCGAAGACGTCAAGATGGTAGACGAGGCGGTCGAACTGGCAATGGTCTGGGGTTCAAGAGCCATTATCGACCAAGGCCGGGCGGCCGGCAAGAGCGACATCGAGATATTCCGGGAATTGGTGGCGGCATTGGAGCGTCAGCCCGGCCTAAATTCCCGCACTTCAACCAGCGTCGCGCAGCAGGCTTATTCGACGCCGATCCCGCTGGCGTTCCTCGCTTCCCGGCTGGCCGGAATAGACGCCGCCACGACCGTCTACGAACCGACGGCCGGCAATGGGGCGTTGTTGATCGAGGCCAATCCCGAGAAGGTGGCGGCGAACGAAATCAATCCGCCCCGCCTGGCGGCGTTGAAGGCGCAAGGCTTTCGGATCAGCGAGAATGACGCGGCCGAACACCAGCCCATTTACGAGGTTGACCGGGTAATCGCCAATCCGCCCTTCGGAACAACCAAGGGGCCGGACGGCAACACCAAAAGCTGGAAAGTTCTGGGACTTGAAACCAGTCAAATCGACCATGCCATAGCCTTGCGGGCGCTGGGCGCCATGAAGGAAAACGGCCGGGGCGTATTGATCATCGGCGGCAAGGAAGGCAACGACGCGAACAGGAAGAAGAAATACCGGACGGCGGAACAGGTGAACTTCTACAAAACGCTGTTCGATAACTTCAAAGTGGTTGCGCA
>JAISYD010000303.1 GCA_031270145.1 Planctomycetota bacterium | reverse complement strand
AGAATCCCATGGACGCGACATCTCCCCCCGGGCGATGAAGGTTCTGGTCGAGGCTTCGGCCCAGGCCGTCACCCAGGGCGAAAAGGTTCATTCCGCCGCCAGCGCCGACCGGCTGCGGGATCGCAATCTGCAGGGAATGGACCCCCGGATGATCGGGGACGCGCTGCGACAGTCGGAACTGACGATGAACGTGGAAGACGCCTTTCTTTTTGGAGAGAACGGCATCCTGACGCGGGGGGATCAACCCAAGTCGAACATCTATCATCTGGGCAGGGAAAAAGTAGCGGAAATGAGGGGCGCCGATTATATTTCCTTCCGCGACGCGGTGGAACAGAACGCCTTTCCGGAATTCGCCCATACCCGGACCTTGGCGAACGAGCGACCAACCTATGCGGCGTTGAACGTGAACCGGCAAATTCGGGGAGCCGCAAGCCTGTATGGCGAATGCGTGTTCGTGCTGCGCCCCCAGGTGGCGCAACGGGCCACCTATACCGTGGACGACACCTTCAAGGTGGTGCCGCTCAAGATTATGCCCGGCAGAATCGCGACTCTGCGGGAAATGCTGAATACCGAGACGCCGGAAGGCTTCACCGCCTGCGCTCCCGGGGAATTGAGGGATCCGGATTCGCCTCATCGCCAACGGATCGAGGCCGAACTTGCGAAATTCGCCGAGGGTACCGAGATTGACCTGCGCGACATCGGGGCACTCGACGACAGCACACCTAGCGGCGCCGCTGTGCCGAGGGACTTCCTGATCCGGGCTTTCGGCGACTCCGAAGCCATTCGCCGGCGCACCGCCACCTACGACACCCTGGAAAACCTGCTGCCGCAAATGAGCGATGTCGACGCCGCCGGACTTGCCGCCGCCGCCCAAAACCGGGACAGAACCCCCGGCCTTCAGGGCCATTACATCGAAGCGCAGATTCAAGGCGCCTTCATTCCCCGTCGCGATATCGCCGAAATCCGCATCAATGTCAGCCATTTTACATACTCTTGTTCTCCATCGGAACGTGAGAAACATCTTGACGCCTTGCGCGATTTTGCCGTTGCCAACGACATCAAAGTCTCCATCTTCGCGTTCGGCGACGTCATAGATCCCAAAGATGCCGCGGAATACGGTCGCTTGGGATTTTCGGTAATCACGTCCGAGGTCGCGGAAAGAAACGCCGCCAGCGTACGAACAGCCGGTACGGAGGCGGAAGCCATGGTCGCCGCCCGGCCGTCGCACCGGGAAATCGCGCAGGATGCTCAAAAATTGATGGACGACCCCGAAGAATTCCAGTCGCGGCTTATATCCCTCGCCGGGAATCTGCCCGATTTCGCCGCCCTCGGCGACAGCCCCGGCCCGCTCCTCGCCGGCGCCGCCCTCGACCGCGTGAAAACCCAATTCATGAACAATATTCGGGAAGGGCTTCGCAACGCGGTTCGGGAGGACGCCGGCATACCGGACCGCGACGCCTTCATTGCCGACTGCCTGGCGCGCGCGGCCGGGCGCCAACTGGAAGCCAAGGTCAAGCTGCTGGGCGAATTCAAGAGTCTGCCCTTCGCTTCGGACGAACAGCGGGCGCTATTCCGCAACTGGGTGATCAGCGCCGGGGCTCTCCGCGAACCGTCCGAAATGGAGATGCTTCATGGCCAGGCGGTCCGGCAGGCAGCCATGCTGAAAAGCCTCGCCGACGCGGCGGCGGCGGGCGGCGACGCCGTCGGGAGCGCCGTAGCGGCATTCGCGGAGAGGTTGCGCAGTATCGACGGCGCGGTGGCCGCATGGGTTCATGTCGCCAAACCGGCCGAATTCGGCCCGGACGACACGCTGACCGAAATCAACCGCTGCTCGTTTCTGGGGGCGACCCTGTTGGCGGCGAGCGATCCCGAGGCGGCCAGGCGGGCCTTGGACATACTGGAAGGACCGGAAATGCGAAGCGTCCGGACCTTCTGCAACGGACTTCACGGCACCGGCACCGGCCTGAGGTCGCCCGGGAGCAGGTTGGCGCCCACCTTTGGCGACTTCCTGGATTGCAGCGCCCGGGCGCTGGGGGAACAGTTGGGAGCGCCGACGGGCGGTCGCCCGACCACCAGGTTGGAGATGCGGAATGTTCCGCCCCGTCTGCGGGAATTGTTCGCCGGCCCGTTCCCCGATCTCGCCGCCGAGCTCGACGCCGTCCACCCCTACCAGGCGCCGCGCGCCTACGGCGCCTTTCCCGCCGCGACCGATCCGGGCGTCCTCCCGGTCACCCACGCGGAACGCCGCCAATTCATGGTGAATATGCTCGACGCCTATCGGAGCCATGAGCTGGACTTTGACGGCCAGTCGGCGGTCCACGGCATGGGCCACGCCTCGCGCGTCTTCATTTTCTCCGCCATCCTCGCGAACCTGATGGAGGAATTCGGGGTCGGCACGGACAGGACGGCGCTTTTGTGCGGCAGCGCCGGACACGACGCCGGCAGGCGGGGGAACGGAGCCGACATCTGGGAGAGGCAGAGCGCCGACGCCGTCATTGACGCCATGAGGAACGCCTACGGGGCGGACAATCTCGGCGCCGATTACGAAGCCGGCATGCGGGCGATGATAACCGACCAGGGCAACCGGGGGGAAACGTTTGAAACCATGCTCCACAAGGCGGCCGATTCCCTCGACATCGGCCGCACCGTGGATTTCGATCCCTCCAAATGGCCTTTCCTGAGGGAACCCATCGTCGCTCCCGGCGGTGTCGTGGTCGGCGCCGACGAAAGACTCAGAAATCAACTGGTGGCGGAAGTGACGAAATTCCAGCAATTGACCAACCCCTATACCAGGCATTTGCCGAGAATACAGGAATTGCGGCAAGCCATGATGAACTCCGACAACCCCGAGGTGGAGATGGCGTACCTCCGGGGCGGGACGATAGAAGTGGACGAGGAGGTGGACGGGGTCAAAACCGGGAACAAGGCGCGGACGAGGGTGAAGGGCGAACTGGAGATGGTGGCGGAAGAGCTTGCCGCCATGCGGGAAATGTCCAACGAGGAGTATTTCGCCTTTTTCGAGGCCGTCGTCCGGGATCCGGCCAACGGCCTGACCCTGCTGAACCAATACTACCGCTGATCTGAAGTTTTACCAAGTGGCGATTAAACCGCTGATCGCCACTTGGTAAAATCGTTTTCCCTGTGCCGCAAGGGCTTTGAGTTTTGCAAAACTTAGGATTGCGGACTTTTGGAGAAAATCAATCGGAGGTTCGATTGATTTTCTCCAAAGTTTCAGGGCGTTTGTTCCAGCTACGCTTTTTTGCGACGTCGCCGGTTTGGGCTGAGTTGACAAAACAACGACCCATTGAAACGAAAGCGATTGAATCTTTAAAGGAAATCGGGCGGCGGTTGGCCCGGTTTTCTTTAAAAGTCGCCTGGAAGGGAATGGAGACGGAAATGGCGGAACTTGCCGCTCTGTTGGACGAATTGGGGACGCGCACCGGCCTGGGAAACATCGCCTTTGACAAGGACGGCCTGTGCCTGCTGCGCTTCGACGACAGCCACGACGTGGCGCTGACCTACGACCGCGAGGCGGAGGCGCTGTATCTTTCCGGCCCGGCCGGTTCGCTCGGGCCGGATGTAAGAGCGGCGGCGCTGCTCCGCCTCCTGTCCTATTCGTGTCTTGGCGCGAACACGGGCGGGGCGGCCTTGGGACTTCCAGAAGACGGCGACATCCTAGTCCTGTGGAAGCGGCACGACGCCGGCGCGTTCGTCGATTACACCGCCTTCGAGGCGGCCATAAACGGTTTCCTCGGACACTTGGCGGATTTGGAGGAACGCTTGCCGGAACTGCTCAGGTCGGCTGGCGGTCCCTCCCCGCGCCGGCCGTCCGGTCCGTCCGGCGGCCAGGCGGGATTCGTCGGCGCGGGAATGCGGATGTAGCGTTCCGCGCCGTCTCAATCTTTCAATTGTTTCTTGATAGGCAGCCATGGACACTTCCAGGGTGACGCAATACCATGATCGTCTAGCCAAGC
>JAISYD010000265.1 GCA_031270145.1 Planctomycetota bacterium | reverse complement strand
GCCTGTCCAGCAAGGCGGCGGGATTGTGCCAGGCAACCGCGAGCGCAACTCCGGAATCGTAGTGAGCAAACGCCCGATAGATGCCTCTGGCCACATCGGGACGCTCGGTGGCGTGATAGGCGAGATCGGTCACGGGGCAGTTTCCGGCAATGCCGGCGACGGAAAATTTGCCGTAAACCGCATAGTTGTAAGCGCTCACGCCGCCCATGCTGCGGCCATAGACGACGATGGGAACGCTGGCGTCGATGCCGTATTTTTCCAGCGTGGCGGCTATAATCAAGTCGGTTTCGTGTATGGCCTGGAAATTCGACCAATGCCACGGCCCCGGCCACGGCTGTATGACCAGGACGGATTTTGCCGCCAGCGCTTCGTCAATTGGGTTTGCTTCGACCTTCAAGGCGCCGTAATTCAAACCTTGAAAATCAATCGCCACGGCTTTGACCTCTCCGGAAATCAACGCCTTGTTGTTGTAGGAATAATTCTCGACGGTATCCCTGTCGATGCTGAAAACTCTTTCCAGGTCAACGGGGGTTCCTTCCCCCGCGGCCGGCATGCCGGACGGCGATTGCAGGAAGGCGGCTACCAGTACCGCCGCCGCGAGACGCATAACGTTACGCATGGATTGTCCTCCATTTCGGTTTCAAAGGCTCAATGCCGACAACGCCAAGACGATTTTTCAGGGAAACAGAACTTTCACGTCTATGCTTTCCGCCAGCCGCAAATACCCGACACGGTTGGGATGCACCCAATCGCCGGCATGCCCGATGCTGCTGTCGGGAACGAACTCCTTCCTTATTTTTCCCGATTCCGCATCCAGGACGACCGCATCGAAGTCAAGCAGGGCGTCGAAAGGGCTGTTTTCGCCGATCAGCCGGTTCAGCCTTTTCCGCTTGTCGTCCTGTTCCGGGGCGCCGTGTCCCGCCACCGTGCCGCCGAGAACCGTCGTCAGGGTGGAGCCGACGATCCTGATGTCCGGCGCCCTTGACTTGATGAGGGCCGCCCCCTTGCGAAATCCCTCGAGCACTTCCTCGGGAGTGCGCTCAGGATGCGCCAGATCATTGATGCCCTCCAGCCAAACGACGGTAGTCACTCCGGAGAGGCCGAGAACATCGCGATGGATGCGTTCAAGGGCGGACGGGCCGCCCGCCGTCGGTTTCCGGGCGCTGTAACCGGCCGGACCAACCACTTCGTTTCCGCCGATGCCCGAATTCACTATGGAAATCCTGTCGCCGTATGCCGCATGGAGAATGCGGGAAAAGGCGTCCGGCCAGCGATCGTCGCCGTTTATCGTACTTGAGCTGCCGTCGGTGAGGGAATCGCCGAAGGCGACGATCACCCTGGTGTCGGCCGGAGCCAGGACGTCGAGGGCGTCAAGGAAATACCATGAGGCGGTACTATGGGGAAAATTCGATTCACCCTCCTCGTGCCCGCGGGAACCGGAGCCGGGAGGCGATATGTACGACGTCGTCAGGGCCTTGGCGTGCCAGGTTATCGCCCCGCTTTCGCCCTTGACGTGGAAGCTGACCGCGAGTTTGCGGCCCTGGAGAAGTTCCGATCCAATCGCCGCCGCAAACGGCAGCGCCACGCCGTCGCTCCAGACCGATTCACCTGGGGGGATGGCGACTTCCGGGGAAAAATTGAAGGTGGCCCGGTGGTTGGTGCCTTTCGAAACGGCGGCCGCGCCGGCCTGTAAACCCACAAATACGCCGTCAATGACGACGGGCCTGCTTCCAAACGCGTTGGAAAACCGCAACCGGACCGCCTTGCCCCAGATGTCCGGCCGAACAAGCAGCCGGAAAGTCTGATCCGCCGCTCCCCTTGCCGGATCGGGAATGGCCTGTTCAAGGGACGGCTGGGCCGTCGGATACCCGGCAGGGAACGGCCCCTGCGCCGGCGCCGCCCATGCCGTCTTCCACTCTTCGGCCCGGGACTGCGCGCCGGGCGCCAGCGTCGACAGGACGAGTATAATCCAGCCGATTCTTCCATAATGCCGCATGATACGCATGATTTTCTCCCGTTTCGGCGCCTTCATTGAAGATGCCGATCTTTTCCTGTTGTTCTGATGGCTGCCGCCGGAAAATCCCCTCGCCCGGCGTCTGGGGAAACCGCCTGTGCGCGCCTCCCCTTGGCGAGCAAGGAAAACTCCCGCGGAAACGCGTTGCCGCCTGTCTTGAATTGAAACGGCGCCGGAGGTGGGTTAACAACAACAGGTATGCGACGAAACGGGGAGAAATGGCGTGGGACTGCTTTTCCCTTGCGGAACAACCGGAGGCAAGGCCGTGAAATTCACCTCCAATGCCGCGGATTGCATGTTTTTTTCCCTCCTTTCCAATAAATCCGGGTTTCCCCCGATCAGGCCATGCCTGATTCTCCAGAGGAATTACGGAACAAGGGCAATGTCCGCAATAACCGCCGGTTTCGCGGCCGATTCCGGACGCGCGGCAATTGATGCGGCCAAAGCAAAGATTTTTTCACGCGACCGCTTCCGGTTCCTTGTCGGTTGCATCATACGGGAACCCGTCCGTCGGCCAGCCTATTTCCCTGGCCGCGTCCATCATGGCGTCAATGTTGGCGAACGGCGTCTCGGTGGGAAGGCTGCAGCCGCTGGCAAGGACGAAGCCCGCCGGATTGTCCCAGGCCTTGGCGGCGCAGACGCGGGAGGATCGCCTGACGTCGGCCGGCGTCCCTTGCAGGAACACCTCCGCCGGCGGCACGTTGCCCATCAGGCATACCCGGGTGCCGACTTTGGCCTTGGCCTCGGCCAGATCGGCCATACTGTCGATGGAGATGCAGGAGGATCCGGCATCAACCATGTCTTCCCATATCGCGGACGTCTGCCCGCAGATGTGCAGCGTCACTCCCCCCTTGCCCCGCCCGGTTATTGTTCCAATTACGCGTTTCAGGTAAGGCATGGAAAATTCCCGGGAATGCCTGGGACTGATCACGTCCGTGGAATTCATGGCGTCGGTGATGCTGGGAACAACGCCAATATCAAGAAGCGCCTCGGCCAGACGGCAACTGGACTCGCAGGTCGTTTCCAGCACCCGGTGCGCCATGTCCGGCCGCCGCAATATCCAGCGCAACAGGTAGTCGACGCCAACCACCAAGGACGCAAGTGTAAACGGCCCCTCTATGGCGCAGGTGACCGGAACCTCATGTCCCAGTTCGTCAAGAGTCCGCTTGACCGCGTCCAGCAGGAATGGAAGGACGCCGTCCCGGTGCGGATCATGGGGTTTGAGCTTGGCCACGTCCTCGGGGCGGGTGATGGCTGGAGCCTCCAGATGCGCCGTTTCATCGAGGGGAACACGCACCTTGCTCCCCATGGCCTCGGGCTGGACAAAGAGATCGGTAAAAATCCTGACCGTATCGTAGCCGAAACGCCGATAGGCGGCTATGTTCGCCCGGGACAGCATTTCCCCGTCGGATCGCAATTCCGATACCCGGACGCCAATCACCCTGGCCGCCGTGTTGCCGATCACGGGGAAGCAGCGTATCCTGTCCGGTTCCCCGCCGGATTTGATAGTCCGCAACCGTTCCAGCGGCGTCATTTCGTCTTTGGACATAAAGATATCTTTCCATTCAAGCCGGCGCCGAACCGGCAGCGGAATCGGCGCCGGCGGCCGCACATCGGTTCAGCGGGCACGCCCGCCGCCGGCCTGCCCCTTGTTCCTTTCGGAAACAAGTTCCTCGGTCTCTTTCCAGAAGGCGTCGCCCGGTTCCTCCCGCCGCAAGCTGGCAAGGGCGTCGAGGTAGGGAGCGGTTTCGACGAAACGGGCGGGATCGGGATTCTCGTTCGAAAAAACGATGTATTCGGCGGCAAGCAGGATGTCCCAAAAATCCAGGAGTCCCCGGAAGTTGGGATCGCTCGTCTGGTCAAGAATGCCATGGTAATAGCCGTTCTTGATAATGTCGCGATCCAGCTTCGAGTATTTCAGGATGATGTCCACCGTATCGTCACGATGCGATTCGTCCGCCTTGGCATATCGTTCCGCCTTGAGGATGGCCCGAAGGAACCGGGTCCAGACATCTTTTCTGCCCTCAAAATTCTCGCCCGTCACCGAAAGCCTGCAGCAGGGGTGGCCCGGCAGGAGCTGACGGGAATTGAGCACCGCCACCAGTCCCTGTTTCGCGGCCTGGAGATCGAACGGCCCCCAGACCACGCCCAGGTCGACCTCCCCGCTCTTGACCGCCTCAAGAACGGCCGGCGGGTTTTTCAATTCGGCGATCTCCACATCGTTTTTCCACGACAGGCCGGCGTTGTGCAAGGCGCCGCGCAGCACCGCATCGCTGGTGGACAAACGAATGGTGGCGATTTTACTGCCCTTGAGGTCGGCGGCGCTCCGGATTGCGCCGGCCTTCTCCGGCGTTGTTATGATCGAGGTGTCTTCTCCCATAATGCCGCCAATAATGCGGAGGTCGGCGCCCTTGGAGATATGGATCAGGGGAGCGACGGTTCCAAAGGCCCCGGTGTCCAGCTTGCCGGCCCGGATGGCGGCCAGGCCGTCGGCCGAGTTCTGGAACTCGAGCAATTCCACATCCAGGCCCTCGTCGGCGAAAAAGCCGCGCTCCTTGGCCACGAAGAACTTCGCATCCCCGGTGACGGGAATATACCCGACAACCACCCGTTCCGCCGATCCGGCCCGGCCGAAGGCGACGGCCGAGGCCGCCAGGAAAAACGCGGCGGCGACGGAAAACACTCGCGTCTTCACGCCGGAACCCCTTGTTCGATAAAGCATGGCACTCCCTCCTTTTCTTGTTTTCCCGGAAACGACATTGCCTTCACAAAGAATTTTTGGAACTCGGGCGAATCCGCCAGGTTGAAATCCTCGACGCCGGCGGCCAGATCGAACGCTTTCTTCCTCGCCCCGTATTCGCACAGGAACAACTTCGCCCCCGCCATCGAGGTATTGCCGACGAAGCGCACGCGATCCCCGAGAACGGGCGGCAGAAGGCCGAGGCGGACCAGGCTTTCCTTCCGCAGGTGGTATCCGAAGGAACCGGCGATCAGAACCTCACTCACATCCCCGGCCTCCAATCCGGCCTTGGCAAGCAGGATATCGAGGCCGGAGCGGATGGCGGCCTTGGCAAGCTGCACTTGCCGGATGTCCTTCTGGGTGAGGTAGACCCGATCGGCGAGGCGGAGGCGGCGCTTTCCTCCCGCTAGCTCAATCCGGCCGGCGAAAGGGGAGGAACGAACGTCGGCAAAGCGGCCGTTTGCCTCGATTCCGCCGCGAAACGCCAGTTCCGCCACAATGTCCATAAGGCCGCTGCCGCAGACGCCGATCGGCCTGGAGCCGCCGATGGTCCTTATCTCGGCCGTTCCGTCCGGCGCCAGTTCAAACGCCTCTATCGCCCCCTCGGCCGCCCGCATACCGGACGATATGTTCATGCCCTCGAAGGCCGGCCCGGCCGCTGTGGACGAGGCGACGAGCGTCCCGTCCCTGGCCAGGACCATTTCGCCGTTGGTGCCGATGTCGATGAAAAGGACGGCGCCGAAGCGCTTTTCCAGGCCGACGGCGGCGAGGCCGCTGACGATGTCGGCCCCAACGTGGCCGGAAATGAACGGCGGCACGTACACCTGGCCGCACGGCGCGATGGCGAGCCCGGCGTCCGAGGCGGCGAACGAGACGTGTCCCCGGAAGGACGGTTTGTAGGGATGCCTCCCCAACCCGGCCGGGTTCCGGCCTACCGCCAGGTGCATCATGCAGGCGTTGCCGCTGTACACCGCCTCGTAGACGTCCTCGCGCCTGGCGCCGGCCTTGCTAAGCGCCTCCCCAAGCAAGGCGTTCACCGCCCCCGCCGCCTCGGAATGCAGCCGCGCGAATCCGCCGTCCCCGGAGGCGAACTGGATGCGTCCGAGAACATCGTGGGCGTGGACGGTCTGGGGATTGAGGCATGAGACGGCGGCCAGCTCCTCTCCGGTCGCGAGATCGATCAGCGCCGCCGCCAAGGTGGTGGTGCCTATGTCCACGGCGAATCCCAGAAGATTTCCTTCCGTGTCGCCTTCCTCGGCGCCGATTTCGCTTTCTCCCGCGAAAATACGAGTGATGCCGGCCGCCCGGTCATGTCGTTTTGCAATCCGGGGGGAGAGGGAAAAATCAACGGATTCGCCTCCGGCATGTATTTGCAATCCCGATTCCATTCCGCCGGCATGCTCCACCGCCAGATCGCCCGCCGCCCCGGACTGGCAGGCCAGAACCAGGCCGGGAGGGGGAAAATGGCGGCAGTTCGCCCCGGCCGGCCGCAAGGGTTCGGCCCGGCCGGACACCACCCGCACCAGGCACTTGCCGCAGATCCCGGCCGCGTTGCAGGGAGTTTCCAGGATAACCCCGGCGGCGCGGGCGGCGTCGAGGATGGTCTGGCCCTCGAGGATGGAGATGCGGATCCCCTCCGAGAGAAAAGTGATTTCCGGCATGATCGCGTTTCCTATCCCTTCACCGCGTCGGTAAGCGCCCGGATCATCTCCAGCCGGGTGGAGGTGCTTAGTCCGCAGGCGGGCGCGATGATGTCCACGCCCCCGGCGATCAATTGCCGGACACGCGCCGCCACCTGTCCGGGCGTCCCCATTTCCAATAAAAAGGTGCTGACGTTGCCCATGGTGCGCAATTCCGGGAATTCCTCCTTCAACTTGACGATATTGATCATGGCGTCGACGCTGACGGCCGCGGCGCCGATTGCGGGCCAATGCCGGCGACATCGATTCGTGTCGCCGCAGATGTGCACGATGGTGCCGGCTCCGGCTTTTCGCGCCGCCTCCACCAGGCGCCGGTTGAAACAGACCGCAAACTCCTCGAAAAGGGCCGGTCCGAGTATTTCTCCCGTGGCGCTTGGATCGCCGATCGCCACCACCTCGGCCCCGGCTTCGATCGCCTTCACGGCATAGGCGGAGAGGAAATCCGTCACCCGGCCGATCGCCCGGTGCGCCGCCTCCCTTTTTTTCCGCAACTCCTTGAAAAACGTCGGCGGATCCACGATGGCGGCGGCGGTGCTGATCGGCCCGGACAAGCTGACCACCAGGGGGAGTTCCCTTTTTTCCGCCCGCAACTCCGCCCGCAACAGGGAAAGCGCCTTCAGGACAACCGGTACCCGGCCGGCGGACAGGGCCGCCCGGATATCGATGTCCGGAACCTCCTCGACCGAAGCGTACCGCTCCCGTGCGACCTTCGGTTCGCAGGAAACGCTCCCGGGATTGATCTCGCTTCCCAGCGCTTCCGGTTCCACCGTCATACAAAACGGCACGGCAACATTCTCGAAACCGCTTCGCTCGGCCACCGCCAGAGCGAGCCTGGCCATTTTCACGGGGTCGAAATGCGCGGCCGGCAGGCTCGCTTCGCCGTTCTCCACGATCTCCACCACGGCGGCATTCATCATTCCGCCCATGCAGGCGACGGGGGGACGATCCACCGACCGGCGCTCAAGCGTCCGGAGAAGCCTTTCGCGGGGAGACAGTTTCGCGACAGCGGTCACGCCGACACCGCCTTTCCCCGGTCGCGCGCCCGCAACTCCGCCACGAGGCGCACCGCCAATTCGCCAGCCTCGATGGCGTTTGCGGAATAGCCGTCGGCGCGGATTTTTTTCGCGAAACCGGCCGAGATGGGGGCGCCGCCGACCATCACCTTGTACTTCTCGCGCTCCCCGGACGCTTCCAGCAATTCCACCACCTTGGCCATGTCGGACATGGTGGTCGTCATCAGGGTGGAAATGCCGATGATCTCCGCCCCGATTTCCTTGGCCTTGGCGACGAAATCGGCCGCCGGCACGTCCCGGCCGAGATCCGCCACCTTAAATCCCTTGGCCTCCAGGATGATCTTCACCAGAATTTTCCCGATGTCGTGGGTATCCCCTTCGACCACGCCGATCACGGCCCTGGCCGGGACGTTTCCCCCGTCCGTCCTGATATGCGGGCGCAACACGTCGAGACCGGCGTACATGGCGTCGGCGGCGATAAGCAGCTCGGGAACAAAGTATTCATCCTCCTCGAACAATTTTCCCGCCCGATCCATGCCGTCGGCCAGCCCCTTGTCCACCGCCTCGTAGGCGTCGATCCCGCCGTTGACCGCCTCGTTGGCGCATTCGACCGCCTTGTCCTCCTCCATGTTCACAACCGCGTCGGAAAGACCCAGCAGTATCTCCCCCTTGTCCCTGGCCATGCTTTCCCCTTTCCGGCCGTTCCGGCCGCATCCCGAGAGGTGTTTCACGCCGCCCCGGGCGCATCGTAACAATACATCCCGAAGTTTCAGTCCGCGCCGACTGAAAGGCCACAGGCCGGCCGCGAATGCCGCTTTGGCTAATCTCCTTGTTGGTCGTCCCGTTCCACCTTCGTCAGTGCGGCCAGAAGACCAGCCGACGCTCCAGCCTCCCCAAGGCCGTCATGGACAGAAAGGTGACAAGGCCGGTATACAGGATGCCGGCGACCATGCGGGGATAATCGGCAAAATCGGCATAGTATTGCACGAACCGTCCGAGGCCGTGGCTGGCGCCGAAGAGTTCGGCCACGGTCAGCATGATGAAGGACATCCCCAACCCCACGCCCATGCCGTTGAAGATGAAGGGCAGGGCGGCGGGAAAAGCCACCCGCCGCAGGTATTCCAGCCGGCCGAAGCCAAGAACCCGGGCGTTGTCCCGATGCCGTTCGGGTACGGCCAGCGCCCCGGCGGTGGCGTTCATGAAAATCGGCCAGAAGGCGGCCGCGAGTACGATGAAAATGGCCGAGGCGCGAAATGTGGGCAGCAGGGCGATGGCGTAGGGAATGTAGATGGTCGGCGGCACCGGCGCCGCCACCCGGGCAAAGGGGATGAATATCGCCCGCAGCCAGCCGACGCTGCCGATCAGGAGTCCCCAGGCCACGCCAAGGGCCGCCGCTCCGGCATAGCCGGGAAGCAGGATGAGCGACGACATCCAAGTGCCGATGAAAAGTTCGGGCAGCGAGTCCCACAAAGCCCCGACCGTGGCGGCCGGGGTCGGGAAAAGATACAGGTGCTTGGCCGGCAACAGCCGGGTGACCAGTTCCCAGGCGACGAGAACCAGGACGAACATGATCAGTCCCAGGGAGGAATGGATCAATCGCGCCGCTAGGCCGCCGCCGATCCGACCGGTCTCCAAAGCGGGAAAATCCGTACGCGCGGTCATGTCAAATCCCCTCTCCGGGAGTTTCCACCCTGACGCTGTCGGAAAGCTGCCACCGAGTGTCGCGGAGGTAGTATTCGCTTATCTCCCCGCGAAGCGCCCGGAACCTGTCCGAGGCGAAAAATGTTTCCGAGGATCGAGGCCGGGGAAAATCCACAGGCATCTCTCCCAGCAGCCGCCCGGGATTCG
>JAISYD010000248.1 GCA_031270145.1 Planctomycetota bacterium | reverse complement strand
CGAGGCGGCGGCCGGCAACACCAACCCGGCCTTGGTGAACCGGGTGATCCGGCATTGCCTGGAGGCCGGCGCGGCCAAGGTCTACGTGGTCGATCACACCATAGAATTCTGGCGGACCTGCTATGACGAAAGCGGCATCGGAGCCGCCGCCGCCGCCGCCGGGGCCGCGGTGGCGCCGGCGGAGGCCGAGCGCTATTACGTCAAGCGCTCGGGCGGCGGCAAGGTCCTGCGGAGCGCGCAGATCCACGAGACGGCTCTTGAGGCCGACGTGTTCATCAACATCCCCATCCTCAAGCACCACGGCGGCGCCGGCATCACCGCCGGCATTAAAAACCTCATGGGGTTGGTGTGGGATCGGCGCTTCTACCACGCCAACGATTTGCAGCAATGCATCGCCGACTTCCTCGCCTTCCGCAAGCCCGACCTGAACATCATCGACGCCTACCGCATCCTGGCCCGGAACGGTCCCCGCAGCCGCCACCCGACCGATGTGCGGCTGGCCAAGATGCAGATACTGTCCACCGACATCGTGGCCGGCGACGCCTCGGCCGCCAGGCTGATGGGCAGCGAGCCGCGGAGATACCCCCATATAACCATCGCCGCCGCCATGGGGTTCGGAGAACTCGATCCGACAAAGCTTCCGAACCGCCGCATTTCCCTCTGACGGCGGCTCCAGTTGCCACAAGGAAGGATTCCGAGATGCTGGCACTGGTTCTCGAATCAAGCACCAGCGCCGCCAAGGCGTTGCTTTACGACGACCGGGAAGGCGCCCTGGCGGAGGAAACCGAGACCTACGCCCCGGAGTGGGACGCGGGAGGCCGCCAGGACGCGGATCAGGTCTTCCAGGCCACCATGCGGGCCGGCCGGAAGGCGGCGGCCGGCCGCCGCGTCGACGCCATCGGCATCGGCGGCATCTGGCACTCCATCGTCCCCTGCGACCGGGACATGAACCCGGTGGAGCGCTCCTGCACCTGGGCCTTCACCGGACCGGACGAACTCTGCCGCGGCTACCGCGCCCAAACGGAGCTGGCCCGCGGCATCTACCGCCGCACCGGCTGCATGCCGAACATCACCTACCAGCCCTACGCCATCCTCCATCTGATCCGGAACGGCTTCGACCCGGCCGGCCGCCTCTTCGCCAGCCAGGCCGGCCTCAACTTCTTCCGCCTAACCGGGGAGCGCCTGGAAACCAAGAGCATCGTCTCCGGCATGGGCCTCCTGAACACCCACCGGCTGGTCTACGACGAGGAAATCCTGGCCATGATCGGCTGCGGGCCTGAGCAATTCGGCGCCTTGGCCGACTACCGGCAGACCCGTCCATTGACCAGCCAGGCCGCCGCCGCCCTCGGCGTCCCATCCGGCATCCCGGTGACGCCGCCGCATTCGGACGGCGCCCTGAACCAGGTGGGCAACGGCTGCATGCGGACCGGAGCCATGACCTTCTCGGTCGGCACCTCCGCCGCCATCCGCCTCTCCACCGATCGCCCCGTACTTTCCGATCCGCCTGGCACCTGGTGCTATGTGGGGGCGGAGGACTGGCTGTGCGGCGCCGCCACCAACGGGGCCTGCAACTGCGTCAACTGGTTCAAGGAAACCGTGCTGGAAAACCGCTGGTCGTTCGCCGAATTGGAGGCCGAGCTTCCGCGCGCCTCCGCCGCCTCACCCGTCTTTCTGCCCTTCCTGTTCGGCGAGCGCTGCCCCGGCTGGGACGACACCCGCCGGGCCGGCTTCGCGGAAATACGGGCCGGCGACCAGGCGGCGACACTCTTCCGGGGCGTCCTGGAGGGGGTGTTGTTCAATGTTTTCCACTGTTACAAAATTTTGACCGCCCTGGCCGGAGAGCCGGCCGAGATCGTCATGTCCGGCGGCATTCTCAATTCGCCCGCCTGGATCCAGATGGCGGCCGACATCTTCCAACGGGAGATTTCCCTGTCGCCGACCGCCCAAGCTTCCACCCTTGGCGGCGCGGCGCTGGCTCTGCGCGCGGCCGGGGCGTTGGCCGACGTACGCGCCTTCGGAAAGGGCGACTTGGCGAAAATCCAGCCCCGAGCCGACAGGAGGGATGAATACGCCGCCAAGTTCGCCCGCTATCTTGAATATTACGAAAGGGGACGGCGCTGAGGGCCGCCCGGGCAAGGGAGGGTCGCGGGCGGCGGCGGAAAGGCGGCACGGCGGATTGACTTTGCCCGGGGATTCCATAAATTAAGGGCCATGTACAACCTTGGGCCGTCCAAAAGGGAGCGCTATGAACAGCCTTACCTATAAGTTGTCCAGCATCTTTCTCCTGGTCTCGCTCATCCCCATGGTCATCGGGGTATCCGGCTCTCTGTCCCTGCAAACCGCCGAACGGGCGCTCAACAACAACAACCAAGCCATGGAGCATCTGGCCAGGCTCATTTCGATAGCCAACGATTCGCTGACCGAAAACATCCGCGTCCAGGACAATTCCCGCCTCGCCACCAAGCAGATCGCCCTCTCGCAAAAAATAGCCAACTCCTCGTTCCAAGACATGCGCGACACCGTCCTGCCGCGCACCTTCGCCCTAGGCAACATCCGCTACAACATTCTTGAAACCATCGAATCCATGCGCTCCATGTTCCTCCTCCTCACCATGCGCCATCTGGACACCGAAACGGTCGAATCCTGGCTGAAAACCCAACGGGAGAAGATCCAGGCCGCCCTGAAAAACATCCAGGCTGCCAGCGAAACCTATGATCAACTGCTCCAGGACTCGGACGGGCGCGACGAATGGGAACAATTGAAGGCGAACCTCGGGATTTGGCGGCAAAACCAGAGCGAGTTCATGGCCAACATGGACAAAATGGCGGAACTGAACCGGGATCTGATTCGGGGCGGGCCGCTCTTCGCCGCCGCCTCCCGCAAAGCCTTCGACACCACCTTCGTCAACGGCAGGGAAATCCGCCTCGCCTGCGAGCTGAACATCGAGGCGTTGAACAAGATCATCACCCGCCAGACCGAGAACAGCGTCCGCCGAGCCCTGCAGTCGCAGAACCGCTCCCAATACCTGGTGACCAACCTGGACAACGACTACAACGCGGTGGCCGGCAAGGTATCCGAACTCAGGAACCAGATGGACTCCGCCGCCGCCATGGCCGCTGCCGCCTCCATCGAATCGGCCGAGGCCGTGGCCGTCACCACCAGGCGCTTCTGGTATCTGGCGGCGTTTTCCATCGCCGGCGTCGCCGCCGCCCTATTCTTCGGCGTCTCGCTGTCCATCCGGATCAGCGGACCCATCCGGGTCATGGCCAACCAGATGACCAACCTCGCCAAAGGAGATTTGAGCCGCAACGTCTCGCCGGCTTCGCTTGCCAAAAAGGATGAAATCGGCCAACTGGCCCGAGCCCTGCAGGACATGATCAATTCCAACCGGGAGGAAATCAAGCTGGCCGACGCCCTGGCCAACGGCGACTTCACCCGGGCGGTGCCGCTCAGGTCCGAGTCGGATCAGCTGGGCCGGGCCTTCCAGACCATGATGCGGACCGAAAGCGAGATGCTTTCAGGGGTGATCCTGGCCATCCACCGGGTGGGGAAAAGCGCGGCGGCGGTGACGGGGGCGTCGGACTCGCTCTCGCAGGGAGCGCTCACCTCGGCCGCGGCCCTGGAGGAGATTTCGCAGACGGTGAGCAACATCGACGGCCAGGCCAAGGAGAACGCCAGCCACGCCAGCCACGCCAACGAGCTCGCCACCGCCAGCAGCCGCGCCGCCAAGCGCGGCTACGACGCGGTGAACGAACTGACGGCTGCCATCGAGGACATTCGGCAATCCGGCAAGCGCATAGCCACGGTGGCGAAGCTGATCGACGACATCGCCTTCCAGACCAACCTGCTGGCCCTGAACGCGGCGGTCGAGGCGGCCAGGGCGGGGCGGCACGGCAAGGGGTTCTCGGTGGTGGCCGACGAGGTGAGGAGCCTTTCCGGCCGCTCGGCCAAGGCGGCCAAGGAAACCGAGGACATGGTGGAGTCGATGACCGCCAAGATGGAAGCCGGGGTGTCCCTAGCCAGCCGGACGGATCAGGAATTCCGGGACATCGTGGCGGCCACGGAGCAGGCCGCCAACATCATAGAGAACATCACCGCCTCCTCGAACAAGCAATCGGTGGCCCTGGCCCAAATCGCCACCAGCCTGAACCAAATCGACAGCGTCATCCAGGAAAACACCATCAACGCCGGCCAAACCGCCGGTTCGGCCAAAACCCTCTTCAACCAGGCCGAGGATCTGCGCCACAGCATAGCCAAGTTCCGCCTGATTTCGGACGCCGCCCCCCTGGCCAGCGACCAGGACGATCCGGCGGCGCCCGCCAACGGCGGCGTCCGGATGATTTCGCTCGGACAAAGCCTGCCGTCCCCCGCCAACCCCGTCTCGCTGTTTCGGGTCCGGAAGGAATAAGGCGCATGGCCGGACGGGGAAAACTGGCCGGATTGGCGTTTCTGCTCCTTTTCCGCACGGCGGTCCCGGCGATGGGCGCCGGGGCCGCCGACGCGGCCATTCCCCAAGCCGAATTGCAGGCCCTGGATCGGGCAATCGCCCGGGAATTGGACTACGGCCAGTCCGGCTCGCAGACCCTGGGCGATCTGCTCCGGCTGAAAAAACGCCTGCTGGATTTGCGCGGCCAATCGGCCCGCTCGGAACGGGAGGTGACCCTGGCCCCCCTGGCGGCCGCCGAATCCCTCGCCTCCCTGACGGCGAGGCTGGAAAACGAGGCCGGCCAGGACAACCGCCAGGCGCTGCGCTCCCTCGCCCTTTTCCATCTTTTCAAAAACGAGCCGGAGCAGGCGCTGGAGCGCTGGAAAAAGATGGGAAGGGCGACCGAATACGATTTGTCGTATCTCCTGATCGCCGCCTATCTTGAATTCTCCCTGGGCGAATACGAAGCCGGGCGGGCGGATTTGACTGCCGCCCTCAAGCTCATGGACGCCCGCTCCGGGCTGAGGGTTTCCACTCCGCTGTTCTGCTCCAACATCATGGGCTACCGCGTTTATGTCCCCCTGGCGGACAAGGATCTGGCGCCGGGCGACGACGTGTTGATTTACGCCGAGGTGGACGGGGCGGAATTCACTCCGGCCGAGGGCGGCGTCGCCTGCCGGCTTAGGTTCGGGCTGCGGCTCAGGGACGTCAACCAAACCACCTTGTGGGCCGAGCCCGAATATGGGGAATACGCGCCGGTTTTTTCCGGCCCGATCCGGGATCTTCACGTGGCCCTCATCTGGCGCGTACCCAACGACTTGGCGGCGGGCCGCTACCACCTCCAGATCGAGGCGGTGGATCTGGCCAGCCGGCTGCGCGGCGAGAGCACCGGATCGTTCAGCCTGGTCAACCGCGGCTCCGCTCCCGCCGCCGCCCGGCCGACCGGAACGGCGAAGACGCCTCCCGGTCCGGCCCTCCCGACCGGGACGCCCCCCCGCCGCCGGCCGGAAGATTCAGAAACGCTGGAAATGCTGCAGCGGCCAGGAAGTTACGAAAAATTGGAAATGCTGGAGCGGCTGCGGCAAAACGAGCTGCGGCAAGGGACGGAATGACCATGCACATACTTCCGGCCATCGACATCAGGGGCGGCAGGGCGGTGCGGCTTTTCCAAGGCGACAAGGGGCGGGAAACCGTCTATCCAGGCTCGCCGGCCGACATGGCCCGGCGCTGGGCCGATCAGGGCGCCACCTATCTGCACGTGGTCGATCTGGACGGCGCCTTCGACGGAAACAGCCAGAACGAGCCGCATATCCGCGACATCGCCAAGGCGGTGTCCATCCCGCTGGAAGTGGGCGGCGGCATCCGCGATCTCGCCAAGGCGCGGCGCCTCGCCGATCTCGGGGCGGATCGGGTCATCATCGGCACCCGGGCGCTTGAATCCAGGAAATTCGTGGATGAATTGCTCCTGGCCCTGCCCGGCCGAATCAATATCGGCGTCGACGCCCGCGACGGCCGGGTGGCGATCCGGGGCTGGACCGAAACCAGCGACGTGGCGACGGCCCATTTTCTCGCCTCCCTCTCCGGTTCCGGGGCGGCGGCGATCATCTACACCGACATATCCCGCGACGGCGCCCTAGCCGGAGTCAATCTCGATGCCGTCCGGGCCGCCACCCTGGCCACCGACATACCCATAATCGCCAGCGGCGGGGTATCCTCGGCGGACGACATCCGGGCGCTTGGCAAATTGCCGCTTTTCGGCATCATCGTCGGCAAGGCGCTCTACGAGGGGAAACTGTCGCTCCCCGACGCCCTGACGGCGTTGGCCGGACGACAATGAGCCCGCCCCGCCCCGCCGGGACTCCGGAACTGCTCGCCCCGGCCGGCGGCCCCGAGGCCGGCCACGCCGCCCTCGCCTACGGCGCCGACGCCGTCTATCTCGGCTTGGCCAACTATTCCGCCCGGGCCGGAGCGATCAACTTCACTCCGGGGCAGCTGATCGAATTCACCGCCTGGGCCCATAGCCTCGCCCCCCGCCGCCGGGTCTACCTCGCCCTCAACACCCTGATCAAGCAAAATGAATTGGCCGACGCCGCCAAAGCCGCCGCCATGGCCGCCGATGCCGGCGTGGACGCAATCATCGTACAGGACCTGGGAATGTTGCGGCTGATCCGGGAACGCTTCCCGGATCTGCCGATCCACGCTTCCACGCAAATGGCGATCCACAATCTGGCCGGCGCCAGGGAAGTCGCCGCCCTGGGCTGCGGCCGCGTCACCCTGGCGCGGGAGCTGACCCTGGCGGAAGTCGCGACCATCGCCGCCGGAGTTGGGATCGAGGTGGAGGTCTTCATACACGGGACGCTTTGCTACTCCTACAGCGGGCTCTGTTTCTTTTCCTCGCTCGCCGGAGGCCGAAGCGGCAATCGGGGCCGTTGCGCCTATCCCTGCCGCGAAGCCGCCATTACCCCGGCCGGCCGGCTCCACCCCTTCTCGTTGAAGGATTTGGCCATAGGCGAACGGGCGCCCGATCTGGCCCGGGCCGGGGTCGCCAGCCTGAAAATCGAAGGCCGCAAGAAAAGCCCCCTCTATGTGGCGGCCACGGTCGACTATTACCGGAAAATCCTGGACGGCAAAATGCCGCCGGACGCCAGACAAGCGGCCGAGGCAGGACTTAAAACCATTTTCGCCAGGCCTTGGACCAAGTTTTTCCTGGACGGCAAACGCAATCCCGACGCGGCTGATCCGGAAACAGTCGGCCACCGAGGCTCGCGAATCGGGCAAATCAAGGGGTTGATCCGCACCCCGGCCGGACCGGGAATACGCTTCCGCCCCAGCATGCGGCTGGAACGCCACGATGGCTGCCAAATCGACCTCCCCGGCCAGTCCAGGCCGCTAGGCTTCGCCATCGATCATCTTTACCTGATCCGAAATCGGCGGCTGGAACCCGTCTTCGCCGTGCCGGCCGGCGAGGAGGCGGCGCTGGCCGCGCCAGCGGACGCGCCGAAGCTAAGGCCCGGCCTCCCTCTGTACTTGTCGTCTTCACAGGCGGTCAAGCGCGCCTGGCCTTTCGCCAGCCCTAAACCGGGAAAATTCGGTCTCGGACGGCCCATTGACGTGGAAATATCGTTGTCGGCCGGAGAGGCGGCCGGCGGAACCGCCCGCGTCGTCTGCCGGGGCGGGATCGGAGAGACGACATTCACCCTGGAGACGGACGTTCCCGCCTTTCCGGCCCGGGACGGCGAATGGGCGGCGGCGGCGGCGGCCAGGCAGGCGTTTTCGCGGCTGGGCGGCAAGCGTTTCGCCTTGGCCAGCTTGCGGTTCAACAATCCCCGGGCGCTGTTCCTCCGTCCCGGCGACTGGAATCGCTTGCGGCGGGATTGGCTGGCCGGCCTGGAAAGGGAATTGGCGAAGAAAGCCACCGCCATCGCCGATGATTTGGCGAATTGCGCCACCGCCCGCGAAGCCGCCCCCGGCCAATCCGGAGGCGAATTCCGTTGGAGCATTTTCGTGGATGATCCGACTTCACTCGACGGCTTCGCCGCCGCCGACTTCGCCGCTTGCGCCGAGGTGATCGTGGGGCTGGAGGGAGCCGAAAAACCCGAAGCGCTCAACCGCCTGGCTAGTCGCGCCGGCCGGGATAAAATCCGTCTCGCCTTGCCGGTCATCCAGCGGGGCGATCTGGAAAGCCTGATCGCCCCGTGGGTGAAAAACGCTTGGCGGCGCTGGCTGCTCCCCGGTTTGGCCGGCCGGGAACGATTAGCGGCCCTGGCCGGGGCGGATTTGGCGGTTGATTGGACGTTGCCAATATTGAACCGGCTGGCGGCGGGGCAATTGGCCGGACTCGGTTTTTCCCGCCTCACCCTGTCGCCCGAGGACGACGGGGAAAATTGGCTGGAGCTGCTCCGGGAATTTCCGGACAAATTCTGGGCGCCGGTTTATTCCGAAATCCCGCTTTTCATTTCGGCGGCCTGCGCCCAGGCCCATATCGGCCTTTGCCAAGGCGGGAGCGTCCGTTGTCCGCATCGGGGGACCGGTCTTGAGCTGAAAATGGAAAAAAGCGGCGGCATCCGTCTTTGGCCCCAATCCTGCGGCAGCGTGGTCACCGGCGAGCGGCCGTTTTCCCTGGCCGGGCGGCTAGGCTGGCTGCGGGGGGCGGGCTGCCGCCGCCCGCGCCTCGACCTGCGCTGGCGCCCCTATGCCTCGGACGAGGCGCTTGGGATCTGGCGGCGGGCCAGGGCCGGGACGCTACCGCCCGGG
>JAISYD010000224.1 GCA_031270145.1 Planctomycetota bacterium | reverse complement strand
TTCGACGCTGATGTTGCCCGGAAGCGACGAAAAGCCGACGGCGGAGCGGGCGTGTCCGCCCCGTTCCCGGCCGAACGTCTCGACAAACAAATCGGAGCAGCCGTTGATTACCTTGGGATGGTCGGCGAAGTTGGGATCGGCGTTGACCATGCCGAGCAGTTTGACCACGCAGTCGATCCGCTCCAAGCCGCCCAGCGCCTCCCGCGCCACCGCCAACAGGTTGAGGCCGGCCTGGCGGGCGTGGAGGTAGCCCTCCTCCGTGGTCAAATCCCGGCCCAGTTTGCCCTGGAGCAGTTTGCCGTCGCTTTGCCGCGGTCCCTGGCCGGACAGATAGAGCATGCCGCCGACCAAGCGGTAATTGACGAAATTGGCGATGGGCGTGGGCACGCTTGGCAGCTCGAAACCCAATTGCCGCAGTTTTTCCTCGGGAAGCATGGTTTAGTTCCTCCTAGGCCAAGGTCATCCAGTATATATATACCCGGCGGCATCCACCGGCAACATAAAATTCCGCAATTTCCTTCGCCGCGAGGTATGCCGGCGAAAACGCCGGCGATGATGGATTGGCCCTTTCGGGGATGGGATGAGGTTTTCACATTATGCAAGCCGCAAGCCGTTTCTGCTGCGCAAAAAGGACCAAAATCACCACAAGACAGTATAAACGGCTGTAAGAGTAATTACGTAAACGGCTTGCTACAGGAAAATATAACTCCTTGCAAGGCAAGAGGTTAATATTGGTGGGCGACACTGGGCTTGAACCAGTGACCCCCAGCTTGTCGAGCTGGTGCTCTAGCCAACTGAGCTAGTCGCCCAAGCCTATGGCGGCTTAATGAAAATCAGGCGGAAGGGAAACCTTTCCGCCCGGCGTTTATTTTGGTGGAGGATACCGGGGTCGAACCGGTGGCCTCAAGACTGCCAGCCTTGCGCTCTACCAACTGAGCTAATCCCCCTCCCTTGGCGGTAAAAATAAGTCCGCCGGTCAAGGCGAACTTTGAACCATGATAGCCCGGCCAATCCGTTTGTCAAGATGTTTCAAGGTTTTTCCGTCGCTTTTTCCGCGCGCCCCACCCTATTGCCGTTTCAGGCAAGTTCGCGATCCGACCGGGCGATCGGTCATTGGCAGAGCTTGTGGGTCTCCTCGGCAATCCAACCCTCCTCGTCCGTCGGAATGACGAAGACGCGGGTCGGGGAGCCGTTCCGGGAAATGTCGCACTCCTGGCCGCGGGGGAAGTTCCGGTTCTTGTCCGGATCGACGGCGATGCCGAAATTCTCCAGGCCGGCGAGGCACTGTCCGCGCACCGCCACCCCGTTCTCGCCGATGCCGCCCATGAAGCAGACGGCGTCGACCCGGCCGAGAATCGCCAGATACTGGCCGACAAACCCCTTTATCCGATGGCAGAAAATATCAATGGCGAGCTGGGCGCGGGAGGAGGGGCCGCCCCTGGCCGCCGCCTCCTGGAGGTTGCGCATGTCGTTGGAAACGCCGCTTACGCCAAGCAGGCCCGATTTTTTGTTCAGGAGCTGGTCGATGTCGGACAGCTTGGAATATTCCTGCTTGGACATGAGGTAGGGGATGATGGCCGGATCGATGTCGCCGGAGCGGGTCCCCATGACCAGGCCGGCCAGGGGCGTGAAGCCCATGCTGGTATCGACGGATTTGCCGTTTTTGACCGCGGCCATGGAACTGCCGTTCCCCAGGTGGCAGGTTATGATGTTGATCTCCGACGCCGGCTTCCCCAGCAGGACGGCGGCCCGATAGGTCACATAAGCGTGGCTGGTGCCGTGGAAGCCGTATTTCCGGATGCGGTAGCGCTCGTAGATCTCGTAGGGAAGGCCGTAAAGGTAGGCCTCCCGGGGAAGCGTCTGGTGGAAGGCGGTGTCGAAAACCGCGACCATGGGCACGCCAGGCAGGGCGGCGAGGCATTCATTGATGCCGACGAGGTTGGGCGGGTTGTGGAGCGGGGCCAGGTCGCAGCATTCCTCAATGCAGGCGATGACGTCGCCGTCGATGCGCATGGCGTTCGAGTAGCGCTCGCCCCCATGCACCACCCGGTGCCCGATGGCGGATATCTGATTGACGTTTTTCAGCACCCCCTTGTCGGGGGAGACGAGACAGGAGAGGATCAGTTCTATCCCGGTCTTGTGGTTGGGAATGGACTGGTTGATTTCGAATTTTTCCTCGCCCCGGCGATGAATAAGGGCGCTGGCGGCCTCGCCTATTCTCTCGACCAGGCCCTTGGCCATGACGGTTTTACCCGGCATGTCGTAAAGCTGGTATTTGATCGACGACGAGCCGCAATTGATGATCAGGATTACCATTGCAAGCCTCCTCCGGGAAAACGTCGCGTATTTGGGGAATATCTTCCATTTGTGGATACGCCGACGTGTTCCATGTATACTCCGCCGGGCAAGGAGTTGCAAGACATTTTTCCGGTCGGCGGCAAAAAGCGTCGCGGCCGGCGCGCCGCCGACCGTAAACCGCCCGGAATGTCCGATCCGGCGGCGCGGATAGGGTGCGGCGTCGCATGACCGGATTCGATCCGCCTGGGCATATTGGCCCGAACGAACAAGGGCAGGGGCGGACAAAGGGATTTTCAAGAAAAACCTTG
>JAISYD010000136.1 GCA_031270145.1 Planctomycetota bacterium | reverse complement strand
AATGGTCGATTTCCTCCATGAACGCCATGTTGACCTCGGGGAACACCTCGGCGGCGCGGGGCCGGGAGGCGAAATGCCCCATGATGACCTCTTCCGGCTCGATGAAGATGGGCATGCGGACCAGCGTTTCCCGGAGCGCCGCGGCGCGTTTCAGCACAACCGGCAGGTTTTCGCAGTTTTGGTACACTTCGGTATAGATCAACGCCCGGTCGCAGCACATTCGCGGCTGGCGGCTCAGGAAGGATTCTTTGAGCCGCAAGACCCGGGGAGAGGGGCCGTCCGGAAACCCGGATCGGCCGGCCGGAGCCGCTTTCTCGCAACTGGTCCGCGTCCCGGGAGATTCGGCGCGCAAGGTCGAGCCCGGATTTTCCATGATCCCGCCCTTTCAGGATTTTTGCCAAGCGGCGACGCCCGCATTGGGCCGGCGCCCGCCGGTCAAAGCGATCCGCAATCGCCGCGAAGTCCGATATTATGCTTTCCCCCGGCGGCGTCAAACAATAATTGGCGGAAGAATTTTCCCCGCCGCCTCAAACGTCTTCTGAAGCGTCGTTCAGCCATAGAGCCGGTAATAGGCCACATGAAGAATGATGGAAGACTGGGACGGAACTATCTCCTCGGCAAGGACGGAGACCGGATGAACGTCATCCTATGCGCCTGCGGCCAGAATTTTCGGCTCTTGCTGAACCGCATCAAGCGGCTCGGCTCTTCTTTGTCTATCTTTCGGGCGTGGCTGACGGCATTTTCTATCGATGTGCGCTCGTTTTGCGTCTCGAATGCGCCTCATGGAGCCACGCCAAAACGGCCCGTGGCACTTGAGTGGCTTTTTCAGGGACGGCTCATTCGCCAGTTTCCCGGCAAACCCCGTGAGAAGCGCCGCTACGGTGTTGGAATCCAGCAGCTCATCGAATTCTAACATGCCTCTCATACAAACCAAATTCTCCGCGATACCATACCCGAATCGAACGCCGACTCCGGTGGGTCGGCAAAGTGAGCGATAGGGAGGAATATATGCGACGAATCACTATGGCGGCGCGCTTCATGCTTGCGATTTCTTTCGTGATCTACGGCCTTTCCGCCCAAGCCCGAGGTGGAGAAGAAGGGAACACGCTCCGCGTGGGCGGATCGACCACTCTCCTTCCGATCATTGCCGACGCGGCCAGCCGGTTCATGGAAAAGTACGAAACCTGGAATAAGGTCGACCCGAATCTTCCGGCCGAAACCATCCTCATCTATGTCACCGGCGGTGGTTCCGGCTTCGGCGTCAAGTCGGCCATGAACGGCGCCTTCGATATCGGCTGCTCGTCGCGGCCGCTTAAGGCGGAGGAGGAGGCAAAGCTCGGCGCGCATCATCAATATCTTCTGAGCAAGGACTGCCTGGCCTTCGCCGCCAATGCCAGTTCCGCGCTCGCCAAGGCAACCGACAATCTCACTCGGGACGAGGCGGCCCGCATCGTCTCGGGCGAAGCGAAGACATGGAAGGATGTCCGCTCCGATCTTCCGGCCACCCCCATCGTCAACGTCATCCGCGACGCCGCCAGCGGATCAAGCGAAATGGTCAAACAGATCGTTCTGGATGGGCGCGGTTTTTCATCTGAGGCTATTCAAGTGGCGTCGCAGGGCGCCAACATCAAGAAGCTGGAAGGCAATGACAACGCCTTCGGTTACCTCTCGTCCGTCCTGGCGCAGGCCAGCAACCGTCTCAAGGTGTTCACCTACGAAGGGGTGGAGCCGTCGAACGAAAACGTCCTCTCCGGCAAATACGCGATAACCCGCCCCCTGCTCCTGATTGTCAAGGGCGAGCCGGGACCCATGGCGCGGGCATTTGTCGACTATCTGCTGAACGACGGGCAGGAGATTGTCGAAGCCTACGGGTATGTGCCGGTGAAGCAACTGTCGGAAGAGTCGAAGTGAACGGACGCGATGCGTGGTTTCGGCGCTCCACGCTGGCCATGGCCGGCGCGGGCGCCGTCTTTCTCCTGCTGATCGTCGGCTTCATGGCGGAGGAGGCGCGGCCGGCAGTAACGGGCGGCGGCGGCGTGTCGTTCGCGGATTTTCTCTGGCGCGCGGCCTGGACGCCATGGAGCGATCCGCCCGGCCTGGGCATCCTCCATGCCTGGGTGTCGACGCTGGCGGTTTCCTGCATGGCCGTGACTCTCGCCGGCGTGCTGGGCCTGGGCGTGGCGCTGTTCCTTTCCGAACTCGCCCCGCGGCCGATCGCCGCGCTGCTCCGCCCCTGTCTTGAACTCCTGGCCGGCATCCCCTCCGTGGTCTACGGTTTTTTCGGGGCGGTCACGCTGGTCAAGGGGTTCGAAGCCTGGTTCGCGCTGCCCACCGGCGAGTGTCTCGGCGTCGCGGGGTTGATTCTGGCCGTGATGATTCTGCCCTTCGTCGCCGGCACGGCCGCCGACGTCCTGGACGCGGCGCCCCGCGAACTGCGCGAGGCCGCCCTGGCTCAGGGCGTGACACGGGCACATATGATCCGGCGGGTGCTCATTCCCGCCGCCGCGCCGGGCCTCTTCTCGGCGCTCGGCCTGGGCCTGGCGCGCGCGGTTGGGGAAACCCTGGCGGTGCTGATGCTGACCGGCAATTCGACGCTGCCTCCTTCATCCTTCTTCTCGCGCGGCCAACCCATCACCGCCCTCTTGGCAACCGAACTCGGGGAGGCGGAGGTCGGCTCTATGAAATACCACGCGCTCTTCCTGTCGGGAGCGCTGCTCTTGCTGATTGTGGCAGGACTGAACATCCTTTTCGGTCGGCTGCGGAAGAGGATTGCCCATGGTTGACGAACCGCATCCGTCCCTGTCGATTTCCGCCCGCTGGTCGGAACGGCTGCTTCTCCCCGCCCTATGGGGATGCGGACTCGTCGGCATGACGCTGCCGCTCGGCATCATGGGCTACATGCTTTGGAACGGGATCGCCGTCCTGGGCGCCGAATTTCTTTTGGGCGAACCGGCCGGCATGCCGCTCGGTTCGGCCGGCGGCATCGGGCCGGCGTTTCTCGGCTCGGCGGCCCTGGCCGGGCTGGCGCTCCTGATAGCCTTTCCTCTTGGACTCGGCGGGGCGGTGTTCCTGACCGAATTCGGCGGGAATACGCGCCTTGGGCGCGCGCTGCAATTTATGATCGAATGCCTGGCGGCTGTTCCCGCTATCGTTTACGGACTGTTCGGCTATGCCGTGTTCGTGGTGCTCCTGAAGTGGCGGCTGTCGCTCCTTTCCGGAACTCTGACCTTGGCGCTGATGATGTATCCGGTCATCCTGCTCGGATCGCGCACCGCTCTGGCCGCCATCGAGGCGCATTACCGGGAGGCCGCCCTGGCCATGGGAGTGAGTCGCTGGTATGTGCTGCGGAAAGTCCTTCTGCCCCTGGCCTGGCCGGGCATCGTATCCTCGGCCGTGCTCTCTGCCGGCCACGCCGCCGGAGCGGCGGCGCCGGTCCTGTTCACCGCTTGCGTCTTTTTCGCGCGGGGAGCGCCGTCGTTGTCCGATCCGGTCATGACGCTCCCGACGCACCTGTATTTCCTGGTGAACGAGGCGGTGTCGTTTCCGCACGCGTACGGAACGGCTTCCGTCCTCATTATCGCCATGTTGTCCGGCAACGCCTGCGCCATGCTGATCCGCCGCTGGCACGCCGATCACCGCAAATGAACCTTGTCCGCATGGAGGGTGAAATCACGTGAATAATGCCATATACGCCGACATCGAGGCTGCGGTGGAGCCGGCCGCGGTCGTCGCCGCCGCGGCGGGGCGGGGAAGCCGCCGCGCCACCGCCGGCGAGACCTTGAGCGTGGAGGGAGTCTCGGCGGCGTACCACGGCAGGCCGACCCTGTTCGACGTCTCCTGCGTCATACCGGCGAGGCGGGTTTCCGCCGTCATGGGGCCTTCGGGCTGCGGCAAATCGACATTCCTGAAAATCCTGAACCGCTCTCTCGAGCTCACTCCCGGCGCCCGGGTGACATCGGGCCGGGTGTGGCTGGGAGGGGAGGACATCTACGCGCGCTCCGATATCGATCCCCTGCTGCGGCGACGGGTGGGCCTCGTTTTGCAACACCCGGTCATCTTCCCCATGTCGATCCGGGAAAACGTCCTGTTCGGGGCGCGTTTTCACCGTTTATGCCGCCGGGGCGCGATGGACGAGTGGTGCGAGGAACACCTCCGGGGCGCCGGTCTGTGGGACGAGGTCAAGGATCGGCTCCGCGATCCGGCCACCCGCCTTTCCATCGGCCAGCAACAGCGCCTTTGCATCGCCCGGGCCCTGGCCAACCGGCCGGAAATCCTCCTGATGGACGAACCGTGTTCCGCCCTGGATCCGCGCTCCAGCGAAAAAGTCGAGGAACTGATAGCGTATTTGAAGGAACGCTTCGCCATCGTCATCGTGACCCATAACCTGGGGCAGGCGCGGCGGGTGGGCGATCGCGCGCTCTTTTTCTATGCCGGGCG
>JAISYD010000086.1 GCA_031270145.1 Planctomycetota bacterium | reverse complement strand
CGTCGGTCTCCACCGCCGCGGCCCGCAGCTTGTCAACCCAGCGGATCAGCAGATCGAGCCTGGCCTCGTCGGCCGGCCAGGAAAGCGGCTCTTCCAGCCGCCAGCCGTCCTCGCCCCGCCGCAGCCGCAGCCGCAGGGCCGGATCCCCCCCGGCGGGGGAAACGACGATTTCCGTCAGCCGCGAGCCGGATTCGGCCGGCAACAGGGAAAGCTCGCGGAAACGCTCCGCCGGCCAGTCCATGAAATCGAAAAGCTCCCGCCTGACGCCATAGGCCACCGTCCCGTCCCCGTCCGCCGTCACGGCCAGGATGTTGTCCGCCTCCCCTCCCAGCCGCAGCTTGAGGCTTTGCCCGGCGGCGGCCGTCACCGTCAGTTCCCTTGCCCCGCCTTCCGCCGGCCGGGCGCCGGCGGCGGCCAGCGGTTCCCGCCAAGCCAGGGCCGCCAGAGCCGCCAGCGCCTCCGCCGCCTCGCGGGCCAGGACGTCGCCGCCGCCGTCCGGCAGGCGCAGCCGCCAGCCGCCATTCGTCGCCCGGTCGAAAAATTCGCTCCCAAGCGGCCGATCCAAGCGTACGGAAACCGCTTCCTCCCAGGGAAAGGGGAAAAGCCGCCGGGACCGGCCGGCGTTCCATTCGTCGTCCTCCCGCCGGGAAAGGGCGAAGGAAACCAGGCTGAGGCAGACGGCCGCCAGGGACAGGCCGATGGCCAGACGCTTGTGCATGCCGGGTCAGTTCCTCCGCCAGCGCCAGATCAGGACGCCCAGGGCCAGCCAAATCAACGGCAAGGCCGCCGATCCGATCCAGAGGACGGCCCTAAGTTCCGGGTTCGACAGCCGCAACCGGCGATCCGTCCACCTGGCCGGCGCCGCCTCCGGCGCGTCGTCGCGCCCGGCCAGCCATTTGACCAGCCCCAGAAGCAACGCCTCGTTCGCCCCCCGGCCGATGTCCGAGTCCGCCGCCATGCGGCCTGAGGCGATGACCACCGCCCTGGCCTCCCGCCCGCCGGTTTCCCTCCAGGCGCGGTAGACCAGGGTGAACGGCCCCGCCCGCCTGCCGCCGCCCGCGGTTTCGGCCGCCTCGGCGGTGGGGAACGAGCGGACAAGCCGCTCGCTTGTCCAGCCGTTTTCGCCGGATCGGGGATTGTCGCCAAGCGTCCTGGCCAGCGGGAAGGCGAAGCCGCTCTCCCGCTCCTCCGCCGACGCCGCCGGCTTCATCTTCCCGGTTGTCCCCAGAGGAACGATGGCTTGGCCGTTGTCGTTGTTGATCCGATCCTCGATCAGATCGTCCCGATAGCTCCCGCCCAGCGAAAAGGCCAGTTCCGCCAAGGCGTCGCCGGCGGCCCGGTATTTGCCGTCGGCGACCGGGGCCAAAAGCAGCAGCCGTCCCCCGCGCTCCAGGTAGCGGCGGATTTCCCCGGCTTCGCCCGGCTGAAAGGGTATCCCCGGCGATACCACCGCCAGAATGTCGCATTCCGGCGGAATCGGTTGGCCGGCCGCCAGGGGATGCTGGCGCACCCGCATATTGGCGGCGGCCAGAGCCCGGGCCAAACGGGAGACGGAGCGTTCCGGCCGGGCCGCCGGCGCCAATCCCGGCTCCTGGCGCCCGTAGCTGAAAAAGACATTGGGGACGCGCGGGTCGATCAGGACGGCAACCGCCTTGAGCAATTGGTTTTCCCCGTCAAAGAGCCATTTCTCGCTGCCGGCCGCCCGGGCCCGCCAATCGGGGGGAACCGCGAGGGCGGCGGCGGGGACAATCAACCTGCGGCCCTGGTAATCCAGCGCCAGCCTCCCGCCGTCCTCCCCGCCCGGCGCGAGCCCGAGCTCGCGGGCCAGGGCGGCGGCCAGTTCCGGGTTTTGTTCCGGATCCGCCCATCGCGCCCGGATCAGCGGATTGTCGGCCTGGCAACGCTCCAGCAGGCGGCGCATTTCCTCGGCCAGCCGTACCCCGCCGGATTCGGCCGAGCCGGACAACAGGCAATAGACGCCGAGCCGGCCCTGGAGGTGATCGAACAGGCGGCGCAAGGCGGGCGAAAGCGTGTTCCTGCCGTCGTCCGAGACGTCCAGTCGCCAGTCGCCGCCCAGCCGGGAAAGAAAGGACAGCCCGCCGCCGGCAAGGGCGCGGAAGGGATAAGTGGAAAGCCAGCCGAGATTGACGGCGATCGCCAGGGCGGCGGCGGCGGCGGCGAAGGTCCAGCCGCGCCCGTCCCGGCCGGAGCCGCCGGCCGTCCGCCAGGACGGCAGCAAGACGAAGCCGGCGCCGGCGAGGGACAAGAGCGCCAGCGGCAGCGGCAACAGGCGGATTTTCGGGGCCAGCCAGAGTTCCCGGCCCGGGAACGGGCCGTTTTCCAATTGCCCGCCGATATGGAGGATGGCGGCCTGGAGCGCGAAAAGGAAAAAGGCCAGTCCGGCCAGGATCCAGGCCAGCCGCGGCCGCCGGCGTTCGGCCGGTTCGGCCGGCTTTTGCCCGCCTTCCCGGGCGGTAACGGCGAGCCAGGCGAAAAAGAGGAACAAAGCGGTGGCGGACAGGAAATAGACCAGGCCGGCGCCGTCCAGTTCGCCGTCGGCCCAGCGTTTGACGTGGGAGATGAACCCCAGGCGTCCGGCCAGGGCGGCGGCGCCGCCGGAATGGGGATCCAGTTCCGCGACGGCGGCGAGAAGCAGCAAGGCGGCGCCGCTTCCGGCGGCGGCCGCCGCCGGCGAATCGGTCAAGATCGAGACCGCCAAGCCAAGCGAAACGGCGAGCGAGGCGAAGAGGAGGAGGGCGAGAAGGGCGAGGAGGGCGGAATTCCAGTCAAGCTTGCCGCCATATGACAAAAGCGCGGCGTAAACCAGGCCGTGCGCCAGGTGGAAGGCGGCGAACAGCATCGCCCCGGCGTATTTCGCCAGGACTACGGCGGCCGGGCCGACCGGGGCGGTAAAAAGGGTTTCTAGCGTCCCGTCCGCCCGTTCGGCGGCGAAGGACGGCGCGGCGGCGAGGGGGAACAGGATCATGGAGGTGAAAAGCATGAAAAGGGCCAACCCCGCGAATTCGGCGCTGGCGCCGGCCGGAATGAGCGACAGGTAAAAGGCGAAGGAGTCCAGCAGGACGAAGAAGCCCGAGGCGAGGACGAGGGCGGGATTGAGGAACAGGCTGGCCGCCTCGTGGCGGGCCAGGGCCAGGAATTTAACCATGTCCGGTCCCGTCCGCGGCCGGCTCGTTCAGGACCAGCCGCCGGAAGACGTCTTCCAGCCGGATCGGCTCCAGCCGCATTTCCGTGATTAGCCAGCCCTGGCGCAGGGCGGCCAGCGCCGCCTCCCGCCTGGCGTCGGCCCCCGCCGCCAGGGTCAGGCGGACGACCAGCCCCGCTCCGGGCGGATGCGGCTCCACTTCCCCCCCCGCCACGCCGGGGACGGCCAAAAGCGTTTCCAATACCGGCCCGGCGGCCTCCATTTCCAGGCGCAGGATCCTTTCCCCGGCGTATTCGCCGCAAATGTCCCGGAGCGCCCCGTCCGCCGCCACCCGCCCCCGATCCAGGACAATGACCCGTCGGCACAGGCGCTCGATGTCGTGGAGGATATGGCTGGAAAGGAAGACGGCGGCGCCCCGATCCGCCAGCCCGGCCATTAGGCCGCGGGTCTCTTCCGCCTGGGCCGGATCGAGTCCGGAGGTGGGTTCGTCGAGAATCAGGAGGTCGGGGCTGGCCAGCAGGCTGTCGGCCAGGCCCACCCGCTGACGCATGCCCTTGGAAAGGCCGCCGATCAGCCGATCCAGGAAACCGTCCACCCGGCAGCGCGCCGCCGCCTCCCTTACCGCCCGCCGCCGGGCGGCCCCGGCCAGCCCCTTGACGCCGGCGCGAAAGTTGAGGTATTCGCCCACCCGTCGGCGGGGCGGCAGGGGGTTGGCCTCCGGGAGATAGCCGATCCGTTCCCGCGCCTTCGCCAGGCGGGGATCGAACCCGGCGATCCGCGCCTGTCCGGCCGTGGGGGCGGTGAAGCCGGAGAGGATGCGCATGGCGGTGGATTTGCCGGCCCCGTTCACGCCCAGAAAGCCGACGATTTCGCCGGCTCCGATTGAGAAGGAGACCCGGTCCAGGGCCGTCCTTCCGCCGTGGTGCTTCACCAATTCCCTTGCCTCAAGCAACATGGCGGCTTTCCCGGGGCGTCCAAAAAATCAGGGGGGCGGCGGCGGCGCCGCGGTCCTCTTCCCGCGATTGCCGGCGGATTTTCCCGGCCGGCCAGCCGATTATACTCCGTCCGACGGAAGTTGCAACCAGTTGTCCGGCGCCGGCCTTTCCGCTCCGCCGAAATTCCACTCCCGGCCCCGCCCCGCCGGCCGTTCCCGCCGCAACCACCTTGTCTTGCGGCCGCTTTCCGGCTATGATAATGCCGGCATAGAACCAATGGCCGGCAAAGGATACCCATGGCCGATACCCGCTTGGCGCCTCCCCGCGATTTCTCGGCGCGGAATTTCCCGGCCGGAACCGGATTGGCTTTCCGCGATTGCCCCGGGGCGTCCGACGTCCCGGCGGTGCGGGAACTCCTTGGCGACACCGGCTTCTTCCGGCCGGACGAAATCGGCGTAGCCGCCGAATTGGTGGAAGAGGGGCTTGCCAAGGGGGCGGCTTCGGGATATCATTTCATCTTCGCCGAAGCCGGCGGGCAACTGGCCGGGTATGTTTGTTTCGGCCCCATCCCCTGCTCGATCGGATCGTTTGATCTTTATTGGCTGGCGGTGGACAAGCGGCTTCAGGGACGGGGACTCGGCCTCGGGCTGGCGGCCAGGTGCGAGGCGGCGGCGCGGAGGATGGGGGCGAGGGGCATTTACGCGGAAACTTCGGGAAAGGCGCAATATCTGCCGACCCGGCGCTTCTATGAGCGGGCGGGTTTCGCCGAGGCGGCCAGGCTGCCGGACTTCTACGCGGTCGGCGACGCCAAGATCATTTACCGGAAGATCCTGGTTTGAACCGGGGATTGCATGACAAGGGCTAGACATGAGCTATTCCGCCAATCTGCGGCTTGACGTGGGGCAGGAAACCGAATTGCCGGTTTTCATCGGCAGCGAGGGCGAAAGAGCCCTGGACATCGACAAGCTCCGCGCCGGCACCGGCCTGGTGACCCTGGACGAGTCGTTCGGCAACACCGCCTCCTGCCGCAGCGCCATCACCTACCTGCACGGCGAAAAGGGCATCCTCCGCTACCGGGGCTATCCCATCGAGGAGCTGGCCGAGAAAAGCCGCTTCGTGGAGGTGGCCTACCTCCTGATGTACGGCGATTTGCCGACCTCGGGCCAATTGGAGGATTTTTCCTCCATCCTCAACAGCTCGTCGCTGATCCACGAGGACATGCGGCATTTCTTCCTGGCCTTCCCCAACAACGCCCATCCGATGAGCCTCCTCACCACCATGGTGGCGTCGCTGTCGGCCTTCTACCCGGTCCCGGAAAATCCGAGCGACGAGGACGAGGCGCAGATCATCGCCAACCTGGTGTCGCAGGTCAGGACCATCGCCGCCTTTTCCTACAAGAAATTCATCGGCGAGCCGGTGGTCTACCCCTCGTACAAGCTCCGCTTCGTCGAAAACTTCCTCAACATGATGTTCTCCTCGCCGGTCAGCAATTACCAGCAGGATCAGGACATCGTCAAGGCTATCGAGGCGTTCCTGATCGTCCACGCCGATCACGAGCAGAACTGCTCCACCTCGGCCGTGCGCATCGCCGGCTCCAGCCTGGCCAACGTCTACGCCGTCATTTCGGCCGGCATCTCCGCCCTTTGGGGCCGGCGGCACGGCGGCGCCAACCAGGAGGTGATCGCGATGCTGAAGACCATCCAGCACTCCGGCGACGACGGCCGCCTCTTCCTGGAGGCGGCGAAGAGCAAGAAAACCCGCCTCATGGGCTTCGGCCACCGCATCTACAAAACCTTCGATCCCAGGGCGCTGATCATGAAGAAGCTCTGCCACCGGATACTCGGCAAGCCCGGCATGTCCGACCCCATGTTCGACATCGCCATGCGCCTGGAGGAGGCGGCCCTGTCGGACGACTATTTCCTGTCCCGGAACCTTTACCCCAACGTCGACTTCTATTCCGGCCTGATCCTGAAGGCCGCCGGCATCCCTTTCGACATGTTCACCGTCCTGTTCGCCATCGGCCGCACCCCCGGCTGGCTCGCCCATTGGCGGGAAATGCGCCACGACGCCGGCAACCGCATCGCCCGGCCCCGGCAAATCTACATCGGCCCCGGGCTGCGCTCCTACATCCCGGTGGGCACGCGGGAAAAGCACAGCGTCGGGGTGATGCGGCGGACTTCGACGAAAATCAGCCGCATCCCGGAGAAATACCTCGACCATCCGGATCCGGGCGACGAAGCGCCGGAATCGGTCTGACGCGGGAAGCGCATGGACATCGGGAAAATACGGAATTTCTCCATCATCGCCCACATCGACCACGGCAAGTCGACCCTGGCCGATCGCATCCTCCTGCAAACCGGGCTGGTTTCCGAGCGCGAGTTCCGAGCCCAGTTCCTCGACGACATGGATCTGGAGCGGGAGCGCGGCATCACCATCAAGGCCCATCCGGTCACGGCCGGTTTCACCAGCCGGAACGGCGAAACCTACCAAATCAACTTCATCGACACCCCCGGCCACGTGGACTTCTCCTACGAGGTGTCCAGGTCGCTGGCCGCCTGCGAAGGCGTCCTCCTGGTGGTGGACGCCTCGCAGGGGATCGAGGCCCAGACGGTGGCCAACACCTACCTCGCCCTCAACCACAACCTCGCCATCATCCCGGTGGTCAACAAAACCGACCTCCCTTCGGCCATGCCGGACGCGGTGCGCGACGAATTGGTCTCCTTTCTCGGCGTGGCCCCGGAGGAGGTGCGCTACGCCAGCGCCAAAACCGGCCGGGGCGTGGCGGAAATTCTCGAGGCCCTGGTCGAAATCGTCCCGCCGCCGGCCGGCGATCCGGCGAAGCCGCTCCGCGGGCTGATTTTCGACTCGGTCTACGACGACTACCGGGGCGTCATTTCCTATCTCCGGATCATCGACGGCGAGGTGAAAAAGGGCGACCGGGTGGAAATGCTCTCGACCGGCAAGGTCTACGAGGTCACCGAAACCGGCGTCTTCGCCCCCAACATGCGGCCGGCCAAAAGCCTCTCGGCCGGGCAGGTCGGCTTCGTGGTCGGCAACCTCAAGGACATCCGCTCCGTCAAGGTGGGGGACACCCTGGCCGCGACCGGCGGCGGCGTCCCGCCCCTCCCCGGCTATGTCGAGCCCAAAAGCATGGTTTATTGCGGCCTCTATCCCTCGTCCACCGAGAATTTCGAGAACCTCCGCAAGGCGCTCAACCGCCTGGCCCTGAACGACGCCTCGTTCAACTTCGTTCCCGAAAGCTCCACCGCCCTGGGCCACGGCTTCCGCTGCGGCTTCCTCGGGCTGCTCCACATGGAAATCGTCCAGGAGCGGCTGGAGCGCGAAAGCGACCTGGACCTGGTCAAAACCGCCCCCAACGTCACTTACGAGGTGTTGCGGACCGACGGGACGACCGGCGAGGTGCATTCGCCGTCCGATGTGCCGGACCCCTCGCTCATCGAGGAAATCCGCGAGCCAATCGTCAAGCTGGAGGTGATGGTCCCCAAGGATTTCATCGGCGCGGTAATGACCCTGGCCGAGGAGCGCCGGGGCGCCCACAAGGGACTGGAATACATCGGCGGGCGGCGGGCGCTCCTGCATTACGAGATCCCCTTCTCGGAAATCGTCTTCGATTTCTACGACAAGCTGAAGGGCTCCACCCGCGGCTACGGCACCATGGACTACGAGTTCATCGGCTACCGGCCGGCCGACCTGGTCAAGGTGGACATCCTCATCCACGGCCAGCCGGTGGACGCGCTCTCCATCCTCTGCCTGCGCGACAAGGCCGACCTCAGGGGCAGGCGCATCCTCGCCCGCCTCCGCAAGGAAATACCCCGGCACATGTTCCAGGTGGCGCTGCAGGCGGCGATCGGCGCCCGCATCGTGGCGCGGGAAAACATCAGCCCCTTCCGCAAGAACGTCCTCGCCAAATGCTACGGCGGCGACGTCACCCGCAAGCGCAAGCTCCTGGAAAAGCAAAAGGAGGGGAAGCGGCGCATGCGCGCCATCGGCGCCGTCACCGTGCCGCAAAAGGCTTTCCTGGCCGTGTTGGAGGCGAAGGAGGACGAATGACCCCGGAGGAGAATCCGCGATCGCCCAACCCGGAAGCCCGGATAATGGACGCCAACCTGAACCGGGCCGGCGAGGCGCTCCGGACGGCGGAGGAATACGCCCGCTTCATCCTGGAATCGCCGGGCCTGTCCGCCCGGGCCAAGGCGCTTAGGCATGATCTGGCCCGGGCCGGCGCCGCCTGGATGGCGGCGCTGCCGGCGGCCGGCCGGCCGCCGGCCGGCCGCGACATTGCGGGCGACGTCGGCGCGGCCATCCGGGAGCCGGACGAGACTGGGCGCGCCGATGCCCGCGCGGTGGCCCGCGCCGCCCTGCGCCGGGCCGCCGAGGCGCTCCGGGTGCTTTCCGAATACGGCAAGATCGCCGACCCGGCCGCCGCCGCCGGCTTCGAGGAAATCCGCTACGGCGTCTATGCCCTGGAGCCGGCCATGCTGGCCGATGCCGGGGCGCGGGGCGTTCTGGCCCGGGCCCGGCTCTATGTGCTGATAACCGGCGCCCTCTGCTCGACCGATCCCCTCGCCGCCGCCCGCGAGGCGGTTGACGGCGGCGCCGACGCGATCCAGATGCGCGAAAAGGAAATGGAGGACGGCGAATTCCTCCGCCTGGCCTCGGCCATGAACGAAATCTGCCGGCGGCGGGGGGCGCTGTTCATCGTCAACGACCGCCCGCACATCGCTTCCCTGATCGGCGCCTCCGGCGTCCACGGCGGCCAGGGCGATTTGCCGCCGCATCTCGCGCGCCGCCTGCTGGGGCATGAAAAGATTGTCGGCGTCTCCACCTCGGCCCCGGAACTGGCGGAAAAGGCGCTGGCGGCCGGCGCCGATTATATCGGCGTCGGCCCGGTTTACGAGACCGGCACCAAGCCGCATCGCCGGGCCGTCGGGCTTGAATACGTCTCCTGGGCCGCCAACTGGGGGAAGCTCCCCTTTTTCGCCATCGGCTCGATCAACCGGGACACCATCCGGAGCGTGGTGGAGGCGGGCGCGCGGGCGGTGGCCATTTGCACCGCCATCACCCGCTCCCGGGACATCGCCGGGGAAACCGCTTTTTTCAAAGGACTGTTGCCGGCCTGAATCCCGGCGGCGGGGAAGGGAGGCATATGGCGAAAACCGCGGGCATCCGGCCGGCCGCCGGCCGCGACGACGATCTGGGCGCCACCGGTTTTTATTACGTCGCCCCCGCCGGGAACTGGGAGGAGAACCTGGCGGGAAAGCGGAGTTATTCCCACCTGATCATCCTGCCCGCCTACATCTGGCGCGAATTGATCAAGGGGGTGATCCTTTCCATCGCCGTCTTCTCGCTGATCCTCATGGCGGTGTTCGCCGGCCAGGTCATGCGCGACGGCATCGGCCCCCACACCCTGGCCCTGATCCTCCCGAATTTCCTGCCCCTGATCTGCCCCTTCGTGCTGCCGCTGGCCATCATCACCGGGATCATCATCTGCTACAGCCGCCTGTCCCGGGACAACGAGATACTGGCCGCCTACGCCGGCGGCGCGCATCCGCTGTGGGTGATGCTCCCCGCCATCCTCACCTCGATCATCGCCATCTTCGTCACCCTGTCCCTGAACGAAAGCGCCCTGATGCCGGCCATCGGCAACATCGAGCGGCTGGTGATCGAGGATCAGGCCGACATCCTCAGGCGCATGCTGAGCCGCCCCGGGAACATCACGGTGCAGGCCGGCGGCGAGTACCTGGCCATGTCGAAGCTGCCCCCGTCCGCCATCGACGGCCAAAGGGCCGTCATCAATATCACCCGCTTCGTTAGGCAGCCGGCCGGGGAGGCGGCCGCCGATTTCGCCTGGAACCCGGCCTTCCCCTACCCCGCCAAGCGGATGGTGGCGCGGGATCACCAACTGCAGGACATGCGGGGCGACGCGGCCGACCGGCTGGTGCTCAAAATGCTGGTGACCAAGCCGGTTTTCCAGGATCTGCATCCGTCCAAAATCAACAAGACCTTCATCGCCGACGGCGCGTCGGGCGAGGAGCGCATCGTCATGGGCGGGCGGCCCAGCGTCACCATCCACTCGAACCGCTCAAGCTTCTGGCCCATCCTCAAACTGTCCTCGGATCGCCGGGAGGGCAACAACGACATCAAGGAGATGGAGGCGGCGCTCGAACGCCTGGACGGCCTGGCGGCGGAACAAAGGGCGCAAATGGAAAACCGCTTGGCGGGCCTGAGAAAACGGGTCGCCACCCGCACCTCCGAGATCAACATGCGGCTGGCGCTTTGCTTCTCCTGCCTGGCCTTCGCCGTCATCGGCATCCCGCTGGGCTTGCGCGCCAAGGGGACGCTGGCCTCGTCTTTCGCCATCGGCATCGCCGTCTCGGGCCTGTATTTTCTCGCCCTCAAAACCCTGCAGCACCGGGTGGGCGACGGTTTGGCGCCCTATTGGGTCATCTGGCTGCCCGACGCCGTGGTGATGCTGGCCGGCATCGTCCTGTGGCTCACCGACTCCCGCCGGGTGTGAGCCGGGAAGGCGCAGGGTCATTCGGTTTAACAGGAAGTATGGAAGTTTTGTACTCGGCTATTCCGTTATATCAAAGCCAGCCGCAGCAGGGTCAGCAGCAGAACCAAGCAGAGAGGGTGATACGGACCCTTCCGCGCTTCGTCAGTCCTATAACTATACCATGATAACCGAATGACCCCGCGGGGAGGCGGGAATCAGTTGACAGCCAACCTCTGGCCCGGCATAATGGTAGTAATGTCCGCCAATGCTTCGGCGGCATGGCTGGAGGCGCGACGAAAATGGCAAACCGCAACGCGGCCCGGCATTTGGCGCTGGTCGCCAGCATCCTCATCTGCTTCTTCGTTTACATGGGGTACCGGTACCGCGGCCAGCCGGAGGCGGCGCCCCGGCCGGCCGATTCCGGACCGGTTGCCCCGGTGGACATAGCCCAACTGTTGGCCGACGCGGGGGATGTCCGCCCGGCGGGCGCTCCGGGCGCCCCGGCGGGAAACGGCGCCGGGGAAGTTCCCGCCGGCCGTTCCCCCGCCGCTCCGCCAAGCGCCGCCGCCGGCCGTACGCCCGGCGTCGGCGAGAGCTTTCCGGCGCCCCCGGCCGATGCTTCCGTCAAGCCGGACGACAGGCTGCGCCCGCCTCCGCCGGCGGCATCGACTTCCCCATCCGGCTCCATCGAGGAGACGACCGCCTCGACGGCAAGCGGCTCCTCCACCATCATAACCGGCTTGGCGCCCGATCCGGCGGACAACCAACCCGACCCGGCCCAATCTTCGCCCGCCGGCCCGCCGCGCCAGGCGGAAACCGGCCCGGCATCGCTTCAGCCGCCCGGAAGCCCGTCCCCGAGGCCGGCCCCGGCCCAAACTTCCGGCGCCGCCGGCCAAATCCCGCCGCCGCCGCGAGCCGGCGCCGCTACGGGTCAAACTCCGCCGCCAGCCGCCGCCAGGCCGCCCCAGGCCGCCGCGCCCCGTCCTCCGGCGGCCTCTCCGGAAACGGTTGCGCCCCGTCCGGTCCGGACCGATCCGCCGCCGCCTCCGGCCCTACGGCTGTATGTGATCCGGCCCGGCGACACCTTGAGCCGGATCGCCGCCCGCGAACTGGGCTCCATTTCCCTGGCCAACAACATCTACCTGTTGAACCGCGACGTCATCGCGGATCCGGATCGCCTGATGGCCGGCGACCGCATACGCCTGCCCAGCCGGGAACCAATTGACGGGGCGCGGGACCAGGCGCCGCCATCTCCCGGCGGCGGACAGCCGGAGCGGCAAACCCACCGGGTGGCGGCCGGCGATACCCTGTCATCCATAGCGCTGCGCTATTACGATTCCAGCGCCTCCTGGCGGGGCATTTTCGCGGCCAACCGCGATATCCTGTCAAACCCCAACCGTTTGGAGGTGGGGATGGAGCTGGTTATCCCGCCGGAAGCGGAATGAGCGCCGCCGGGGCGGCGGAGGGAAAGGGAGCGCATGAGGATTGAATTCGACAAGATGGAGGGAGCCGGCAACGATTTCGTCCTAATCGACAACCGGGACGGGAAGGTTGCGGATCGCCTGAAAACCGGCCTGACGATTGATTATTGCCGGCGCTGCTTCGGCATCGGGGCGGACGGCATGATTTTCCTGGAGAGGGATCGGGAACTCGATTTCGCCTGGGACTTCTACAATTCCGACGGCTCGCGGGCCGAAATGTGCGGCAACGGCGCCCGCTGCGCCGCCCGTTTCGCCGTGAAGATCGGGGCGGCCGGCGGCCCGCGCATGGTCTTCCGCACCCTGGCCGGACCCATCCGGGCCGAACTCACGCCCGTTGGAACCAGGGTGGGGCTGGCCGACATCGCCCTGCCCGCCTCGGCCGAGATGTTGGCGGCGGGCGGCGGCAAGGTGGAATTGTGGGCTCTGAACAGCGGCGTCCCCCACGCGGTGATCCTGGCGGACGATTTGGCGGCGGCGGCGGTAAGGCGGCTGGGCGGGGAAATCCGCCGCCATGCCCGCTTCGCCCCGGCCGGGACCAACGTCAATTTCATCGCCCGCCTCGGCGGCGACCGTTTGGCCATCCGCACCTACGAACGGGGCGTGGAGGACGAAACGCTGGCCTGCGGCACCGGCTGCGTAGCGGCCGGCGTGGTTGCCGGCCGCTTCCTCGGCCTTTCCAGCCCCGTGACCCTGGAGACCCGGGGCGGCGGCGAATTGACGGTCCATTTTTCGCTGGAGGGGGATCGGGCCGCGAAGGTCCAATTGGAAGGGGGCGCGCGGCTGGTTTTTTCCGGCAGTTTCGCTATCTGAGCGGAAGGGGGCGCGAAAGCCTACTTCTTCCCGTCCAGTTCCGCCAGCCGGCGGATGGCGTCGGATTGGCCTTTGCCGGCGGCCGCGCGGTACCACTCGCGGGCCTTTTCAAGGTTTTTCTCGACGCCGAACCCCTCTTCCAGGCAACCGCCCACCCGGAAGGCGGCGTCCTCGTCGTCAAGCTCGGCCGATTTTTTATACCAGGAGTAGGACTGCCCCGGATTTTTCGGCACGCCGTAGCCCTCGGAATGGCACAGGCCCAGGTGATACATCGCCTGGGGGCAGCCGCCTTGGGCGGCCCGGCTGAACCATTTGAAGGCCAGCTGGTAATTCCGCTCCACCCCGGCGATGCCGTAAAGGTAGGTATGGGCTATGGAGTGCATGGCCGACACCCGCCCATCCCGCTCGGCGACGCGCTCGAACATGGCCAGCGCCGCCTTCCCGTCCCCCGCGTCCAAAAGTTGATCGGCCGCCTCGAAGCTGTCCATGCCGTTCCTCCCCGCCGGATGTTTCGCCAAATCCGCCCCAGCCGGGGCGTTCCGGCCAATATAGCGGAATGCCGCCGCGAAAGCAAGCCCTCCGGCTCCGATTTTCCAAAACCGGAATGGGGCCGGGGTTTCCGGTTGCAAGACAAAGGGGCTAGGCATAGAATGGGGTTAGTGAGCCCGGTTTTTTTGCCCCGAACGTTCAGGAGACAATCGCCATGAAGCACGACATCGCCGATGTGAAAAAAGCCCCGGACGGGGTGAAAAGAATCGAATGGGCCGACAACGATATGCCGACCCTGGCGCAGATCCGCGAAAAAATCGCCAAAAGCAAGCCGTTCAAGGGCCTGAAAATGTCGGCCTGCCTCCATGTCACGGCCGAGACCGCCAACCTGGTCCGCACCCTCAAGGCCGGCGGCGCCGACATCGTCCTGTGCGCCTCCAATCCGCTGTCGACCCAGGACGACATTGCCGCCGCCCTGGTCAAGGAATACGGCATACCGGTCTTCGCCCGCCGCGGCGTCGACAACAAGGGCTACTACCGCCATCTCGAGGCGGCCCTGGCCCACCAGCCGAACATCACCATGGACGACGGAGCCGACTTGGTCACCGCCATCATCACCCGGCACAAGGAGTTGCAGAAGCAGGTCATCGGCTCGATGGAGGAAACCACCACCGGCGTCATTCGGCTTCGGGCCATGGAGAAGGACGGCGTCCTGCCCTTCCCGGTCATCGCCGTCAACGACGCCGACACCAAGCATCTTTTCGACAACCGCTACGGCACCGGCCAATCGACCGTGGACGGCATCATCCGCGCCACCGGGAAACTCCTGGCCGGGCAGGTTTTCGTTGTGGCCGGCTACGGCTGGTGCGGCCGGGGCCTGGCCGCCCGGGTCCGCGGCCACGGCGCCAAGGTGGTGATCACCGAGGTGGATCCGATCAAGGCGCTGGAGGCGGCCATGGAGGGCTT
>JAISYD010000362.1 GCA_031270145.1 Planctomycetota bacterium | reverse complement strand
CGGGAGAAGGGCATGTCCGACTTTAACGCCGATTTCAGGCCCAAATTCGCCAGCCTTTCCGCCAGCAACATCGCCGACGCGCTCGACGCCCTTGGGCTTAGGGGGGCGACGTACGGCATCCGGCCCATGTGGGAGTCGGCCGGCAAAGTTCTCGGCCCCGCCGTTACGCTGAGGCTGACCCCCGTCGGCGCGACCAGAAGCGAAACCCATCTCGGCGTCAGGGCGGTCGAGGCCGCCAAGGCCGGCGATATCGTCGTCATCGACAACGGGGGACGGTTGGACGCGTCGTGCTGGGGCGGCATTCTCGCCAACGGCGCGAAAATGAAAGGCGTGGGCGGGGTGGTTGTGGACGGAGCCGTCCGCGACGTGGACGATTGCGTCGAAATCGGCTTTCCCGCCTATGCCAGGGGCTCGGTCGTGGCCACGGCCAGGGGGCGCGTCCAGGAGGAATCGACCAATTCCATGATCCAGTTCGCCGGCGTCCAGGTCCGTCCCGGCGACATCGTCATGGGCGACCGGAGCGGAGTGGTGATAATCCCCCGGGAAAAGTTGGAGGAGACGCTGGCCAAGGCCGGGGAATTCCGGAAGAGGGAGGAGGAAATGGTGGCGGAAATCCGCGCCGGCGCATCCATGCTTGAGGTGGACGGCAAATTCAATTACGAAGGAATGCTGCGAAAATAGAGCGCCGCCCCCTCAATGCAACCGCCGGCTGCCGGCCAACTCCGCCAGGAACAGGGCCAGCAGCGCCAGCAAAAGCCAGGGTCGCAACTCCCGCCCGCCGGTTCGCCGCGCCGCCGCCGACTCCCGGATCCGGGAGATGTCCAGCCCGTCGCCGCCGCCGGCGGCGGCCAGTTCCTCCAGCGCCGCCCGGCCCCGTCCGCCGGGGCGCAAAGCGAATTCGGAACTGTAGGACAGGCTGGCCGGCGGCGCCGCCGCGGTTCCGATCTCTCCCAAATCGGCCAGCGGCAAATAATGGCCCGGAACCGACAGCTTGACGCGCGACCGGGCCTTTTGCGGCTCGATCCATTCCAAATCGGCCGGCAGCGCGATGCCGCCGGCGCCCAGCCAGTTCACCTTTGCCCCGCCGCTCCTGGCCTTGAGCGCCATTTCCGGGCTGAACTCGAACCACGCCTCCGCCATTCCCCGGTCGAGGGAAGTGTAGGCCTTCACGCCAACGGCCTGTACGCCCGAGGCCAAGCGCCGGGCCAGGGCGGCCAGGAGCGCCGGAGCGGCCGGCCAGCGGGTGAAGCCGCCGGAAAATTCCCCGTCGATTTCGAACAGGGCCGCCCCGACGGCCGCCCGTCCCGCCGGGCGGAGGGCCAGGAGCGGGGTATTGAACTCGTCGTCAATATCCATAAAGGCGATCGCCCCCTGGCGGAGGAACGAAACATTGTGGCCGTCGAGGCCCGGCGGCGGCAAATCGCCCAGGCCGAGAAGGCGCATCGGCGCCAGGAAGCGCGGGACAATCGGCTCCTCCAGGAAGCCGCGGCGGGAAATGCGGATCATCTCCTGGCTGAACAGCGCCGGCAATCCGTCCGCCTGCCGGGAAAACAACGCTTCGCCGCCGCCTTCGCGCGCCAGATCGCCCAGGAAATCGGCGTCCGGGTCGGATGTGGTCCCAATGGCGACCACGGACAGGCGGATGCCTTCGTCCAGCAACTCCCGCGCCAATTCCAAACAACCGTCCCGCTCCTCGACATCGGCCGCGTCGGCGAAAAGGATGATGTGGCGGTTGGCCAGCCCGGACTTGCGGATCTCCGCGGCCGCCGCCCGCAGGGCGGTTAGGCAATAAATGCCGCCGCCCATGGATTTGACGTCGAGGACGAGTTCGGCCAGCCGCTCCGGCTCGTCGGCCCGGCCCAGGGGCGCGACCACATGCGCGGCCGAATCCACGGCGACGACCGCCGCCTCGTCCCGCCGGTTCAGGAGGCGGAGGGATTCGGCCGCCCCCCGGTTGGCCAGATCCATTTTGCTCGGGCCGCCCGTTCCGGCGCCGGCCGCCATGGAACCGGAGCGATCCAGGGCGATGGCCACGGCCAGGCCGCCGCGGCGCACATCGTCCCTAAGCTCCATCCCCACCGGCAACAGGGGATCGATGGCGGAGCGGTGATAGCCCCCCTGGCCGAAACTGTTGGGGCCGCCGGTGACCAGCAGGGAAGCCAGGCCCGCCCTCACCGCCGAGGCCAGGGCGCCTGGCGCACGGAAGGGGAAATCCGCCAGCCGGCAGTTTTCCAGGATGATCAGGCGGTAGGGCGCGAGCCGGGACGCGTCTTCGGGGAAATGCTCCGGACGGACGACATCGACCGGGATCGCCGCCGCCCGCAGGCACTCCGCCAGGAAAACCGGCTCCTCCGCCCTGGTCGCCAGCAAGACGCGGGGGGCGCTTCGCACCGGCAGAACCGCCCGCGAGACGTTGTTTTCCGGCACGGCGTCGCTCTCGGCCGAAATTTCGAGCCGGTATTCGATCAGCGCCTCCCCGTCGGCGGCGTCCCGGATCAGGAAGCGGTTCTCGCCCCGCCGCAAGGCCACATTTTCGCGGGCGATGAGCCGTCCGTTCCGGAAAAGCGCGTAGCTGGCGTCGCCCAGGGCGGCGGCCTGGATGGAATAGCGGACCAGCCAGGCCGAACGTAGCTCCACCTCCTCCGGCGCGACAATGGCGCCGGCCGCCGCGTCGCGCACCGCCTTCTCTCCCAGCCGGCGGTACCAGAAGGGGATTCCGGGAGGTTGGGGTTTTTCCCCGGTGTACAATCCATCGCTCAGGCAAAGCAGGGCTGTGCGCCGATCCGGCGAGCGCAACGCCGCGGCGGTTTCCAGGGCCGAGGCCAAGTCGCTGGCGAACTCGAAGCCGACTGGCGGCGCCCCGACCGGCGCCCCGTCGGCGAAGCCGCGCTCGATAAAGGCGCCGTCGCCGAAAGCGATGACGGCGGTGCGGTCGCCGGCCCTCTCCTCCCGGCGGATCAAGGGGAGCAATTCCGCCAGCATGCGCTCCGCCTCCCGGCCGCAGGAGGCGGAGCGATCAAGCAACAGGATCAAATCGCTTCCGGGATCGGTCAAACCGACTCGCGGCCGGGCCAGGGCGAATATGGCCAGGATTAGGATTGCGGTTCGCCGCCGGCCGGAGGCGCGCCAGACCGATCCGGCCAGCCAAGGGCCAAGCCAGGGCAGCAACAGCAGGAGAACCAATAGCTGGGGATATTGCAGGGAGACGCCGAACATTGCCAAGGCTTCCTTAACGCCTTATGCCGGAAGGCGCGTTCCGCGCGTCCGCCGGCAAATCCCGCCGCCAATTCCATCCCAACAGGAATAGACCAAGGCCCAAGGCCAGCCAGGCGAGGTCGACGACCCCCCCGCCCTCTTCCCGCGCCCAGCGTTCAGCCGGAATTGTCCGCCGGGCGGCGGCCAGGCCGGCGCTGTCCGCCGCCGGGCCGAAGAACGGCAGGACGGCGATTTCCCCCAGATCGTTTTCGCCGCTCAGCAACCGGTAGAGCCCCGGATTGGCAGGGACCGGCGGTTTGGAGCCGGGCGCCGCCAGGATTTCGCCTTGTTCGGAGCGGAAGGCCAGGGCTTCCCCGTACCGGCCGGCCTCCGGCCGGTAATGGAGCGTTTCGCCGGGATTATACTGGGTTTTGCCCAGTCCCGGCAAATTGTTCCGGGCCGCCTCCGCCAAGTTGGCCAGCAGTACGGGCCAGGCGGGGTCCATGACGATGGGGCAAAGCTCCGGCGCCAGGTTGAGGTGGAGGCGATCCGGGCGCGAACGCCAATACAGCGGCGTGTCGCCCGCCGCCACCAGGATTTCCGCTTCCGGGGGCGGCGTCTCCCGGCCGGCCGCCACCCAGTGGCCGCCGCCGGGATCGAAGTCCCGGCACAGGGGGGAGGCGGAATCCACCACATAAGGCGGCGCGTATACGCCTGGTTCGCCCGGCGGGACAAGAATCAGCGTCAGGGCCCGGCCGCCGGCTTCCGACCCGTGGGCGACCAGGATGTCCGGAGCCGCTCCGGCGGCGCTGTCCAGTTCCGGCCGGCAACCGGCCGCCTCCAGGCCCAGGCGCAGATAATGTTCGGCCCGGGGATTGACGCCTTCGATCCGGTAGATCGCCGCGCGGCGGCGGACCGGCGTGATATAGGCCAGGGAATCGTCGGCGATGACGTCCTGTTCGCCCGCCGCCGCCAGTTTGGCCATCAGGGCGTCTTCGCTCCCCGCCGCCGCGGTTATCTCCACGGAGACCGTCGCGCCGCCGTCCAACTTGAGGACTTCGCGATATAAGCCGCGCTCCGGCGTCCGGGCGGCGGCGATGGTCAGGATCGCCTCGGCCGGCCCGCCATGGTTGGCGATTGCCAGGTACAGGCGTTCGCGGCCGTCGGCGTCGGCGGCGCGCCAGGCCCGGACAAAGGCCAAGTTGCCGCCGCGTCCGGGCAGGAGGTGGGTGGTTGCCCAATCCGCCGTTGCGCCGGCGGTTTCGCCGTCCAGATTGGTGATGATATGCATATCCAGGGCCGGGCCGTAAAGGCGGCGGGCGAAGGCGGCGGCCTCGCGCGGATTGGATCGCCTGGCGTCGGGCAGATAACCGGCCAGCGTGGCGGCCCACTCGGCGTGGGAGCAACGTCCCAGTCCGCGCCCGACCTCCGGCCGCTCCCCGGCCAGCAGCAGCCCCGTCTCGACGCCTTTTTCGTTGGCGGCGGCGAGTATTTCCAGCGCCAGTTCCCGGGCTTGCGCATAGGCGTCCCGCGCCCGCATGGCGAAGGAACGGTCGAGAATCACCAAGGTCGGCAAGCCGTTCCCCAGGCGGCGGGCCGGGCCGGTCAAGGCCAGCGCGAACAGGGCGGCGGCCAACAAATCCAACGGCAGGGATCGCCGGGAAAAGGGCCTTTCCCTTCGCTTGCCGCCAAATCCCTCCCCCCCGGGCGCTTCCCACAGGAACAAGCCGGTCAGCAAAAGCGGCCGGCGGCGGCGGCGCAGGAGATACAGAAGAATAACCGCGGCCACGGCGGCAAAGGCCCACAGGGCGTCCGGGTTGGTCAAGAAAAGGCCGCTCATCGCCCCGCCACCGTCTTTTCGGCGACCAGCCTCCGGACCAGCTCCCCGCAGTCCGCCGGCGTCAACTCCCCGTCCGGGACGTCGAGGCGGAGCAACCGGCCGCCGTTGCGCCCGGCCGCGCGAGCCAGAGCCTCCTCGTGCCGGCCAAGCCGGGAACGATAGCGGGCGATCACGGCCTCGGAAAGCGGCAAATCCAGGCCGGCGTCCGCCGGCGCCTCCACATCGACGAGGCGGCGGACGCCGCGCCAGGGCGGATTGATCTCGGATTGCGCCAGGAGCATGATCGGATGAAAGAGAAGGCTTCCCGCCGCCTGGCGGTCGAAGCGCCGCCCGACGTCGTCGGCGAAAAGGCAGTCGCCCAGGTAAAAGCGCAGCGGTTTGGCGGCCGGGCTTCCGGCCGGCGCCGGCGCCGGATCGCCGCCGGCGAAGCGGGTGGCGAGCAGAGCCTCCGCGAATTCCCCGGCGCCAAAGCGCCGTCCGTCGCGGCAAAGTACCGGCCGGCCTTCCGCCGCCAGGGCGGCGGCGCATAAAAACGCGGCGATGAAAATGGCGGCCTGTTCCTTGCCGGGATAGGCGGCCATGCTGGCGGAGACGTCAAGCAGCAATTCCACCTCCGGCGACGCCTCCTCCCGGAACAGGATGAGGCGCATTTGCCCGGTGCGGGCGTAGCCCCGCCAATCCACCCGGCGCAAATCGTCGCCCGGCCGGTATTCGCGGAAATCGTGAAACTCGGCCGACTGGCCGGCCGCCGCGCCGCCCAGGAAGCCCTGCCGCCCGCCGCCTGTCCGTCCCGGCGGCGGCAGGCGGCAGGGCGCGGCCAGCCGGCCGGCCAGGGCGATCCGCTCAGCGCGGCGCATGATCGCCCCCCTCCCCGGCCACGCCCCTGACATCGGCCGCGATGCCGACGAGCAGCAGGGCCAGGATGCCCGACGCCGCCAGTCCCGTCAGGCCCGCCTCCGGCGCCAGGCGTTGCAGGCAGGCGGTGATCAATCCCGCCGGGGTCAGGCCGAGGATGCGGTTGTACATTTCGTCCTTGCCGCCCATGAGATAGCTGATCAGCACATTGGTGAACACCGCCGCCAGGGCCAGCGCGATGTTGAACAGGCCGATGGTGTAGGAAAGGAGTTTCGGGTTGCGCTTGTCCCTGGCCAGGGGAAGGACGAGATAATAATAGGCCGCCAGGCCGTAGGCGATGCTCATGAAGGCAGCCAGGGCGGCGGAGACGAAGTCCCAGGCGTAAGCGTCCCAACCCCCGGCGGAAAAGCGCAGAACCAGCGCCAGCCCGCCCAGCAGGACGGCCGCGTGCAGGAGGAAATAGGCGGCCAGCGAATTGATCCCGGGCAACAGGAGAAGCGAGCGGATCGGCCGGCGGCGCCATTTTTCGCGCAGATTCGGCGCCGGCGCCGGGCTGGACTGGCAGGCGGCGGTGAAGCCGAGGCAAAAGGCGTAGAAAACCAGGCAGACGACGATGCCGGCCGCCCGCGGACCGATCCAGGCGGACGCCGGTCCCGCGCCCGACCCCGCCAGGTAAAGGCGAATCGGGATGGCGCACAATGCCCCCAGGGCGGCGGCGAGGCTGAGGCTTAACCGCGGGGCGACATCGCGATCCTCGGCTTCGCCCCGCAGGATGCCCACGGTGTTGAAATAGAGGAATTGCCCGATTAGGACGGCGGCGGCGGCCAGGGAGGCGAGCAGGAGGCGGTTCCATTCGGGCCGGACCGGCGGCCTGACGAAGGTCTGGTGGAGAAGCGAGGCGTAGGACAGCATGATGATGAATTCGCCCACGAAAAGGAGCGCCGCCAGGCCGCGCGACAATCCCCTGCCCCCCTTGAAATCGACGGCCATGGCCAACTGGAGCGTGGGGATGGCCAGTCCCGCCAGCAGGACGCCGCCGGCCGAGCCGAACAGGCCGGTCAGGTCGACGCCGCCCAGCAGATAGGCCGTGGCCAGCATCGGAGCGGCGGCCGAGATCGCCATCAGCGTCATGCACCAGGCGCCCAGCAGCTTGCCGCGCACCAGGCGCGCCGGCGTCAGGGGCGAGGCCAGGGCCAGTTCGGCGGCGCGGCTGGCCAATTCGGAGCGGAAGCGCTCGAAGGCCAGGTTGGGGATCAGGGCGCCGCAGATGACGGCCAGCGCCGAGGTCAGCAGCCGCAACAGGGCGACGCCGTCCAATTGGTCGTACCGGGCGATGACGGCGTAGAGCGCCGCCGTCAGGATCAGTCCGGCCAGGCTGAGGAAATAGGCCGCCAGCATGAACTTGCCGCGCATATAGAGGCGCAGGTCCCGGAGCAGGACCGGGTTGATCCGCCAGTCGAGGAAGTCCAGGGCGCGCGCGGCGATTGTCGCCCGCGGCGCGGCGGCGGCCGGGTCGTCCATTATTTTTCCGTCCTCCCCTCCCCGGCGGTCATGACAAGGAAGGCGTCCTCCAGGCTGGAGGTGGCGCTGTGAAAATCGGTGACCCGGAAGCCCTCCGCCACCAGCCGGGCCAGGATGCCGGCTTTGAGCGAATCGTCGCCGTCATGGGTGAAGAAGGCGCCGTCCTCCCGCTCCGCCGCCCCGGTGACGCCGGGCGTTTCGGCGAGCAGGCGGGCCAGCCGCCGCCGCGACTCCGGCTCCGGGTTCAACAGCGACACCGCCATGCGCCTGCCGCGGTCGATGCGCCGCCGCAGGCTGTCCATGTCGCTGGAGGCCATCACGCGGCCGTTTTCAATGATGGTCACGGAGCGGCATATTTCGGACAGCTCGCTCAGGATGTGGCTGGAAATGAATACGCACTTGCCGTTGGCCGCCAGCCGGACGACCAAATCGCGCAGTTCCAGGCGGGCCCTGGGGTCGAGCCCGGCCGCCGGCTCGTCCAGGATGAGGATCCTGGGGTCGTTCAGCAGCACCCGGGCTAGGCTCAGGCGTTGCTTCCAACCCTTGGAAAGGGCCTCCACCGGGCGATCCAGCATCCCGTCCAGGCCGGTGAACTCCACCACGTCGGCCAGTCGCCCCCGGCGCAGCGAGGGCCGCTGCCCGTGGATGCGGGCGTAAAAGTCCAGGTATTCCCAGGCGAGGATGAGGGGGTAGGAATCCAGGTAGTCGGGCATGAAGCCGATTTGCCGCAGCGTTTCCCCGGGATGGTCGATCAGCGATCGGCCCTCCAGCGACACGTCGCCGCGATCCGGCCGCTCCACCCCGGCCATGATGCGCATGGTGGTGGTTTTGCCGGCGCCGTTCGGGCCGATGAAGCCGTGCACCTCGCCGGCGTAGAGCCGGAAGGACGCGTCCGCCACCGCCCGCACCTCGCCGAAGGACTTGTCGAGGCGGCGGACTTCCACCAGCGGCCTCCTTTCCGCCGCGCTCACGGTTCCAGACCCCCCGGATCGCCGACGGCGAGGAAGAAGTACTCGCCGCCCAGGCGCTCCGAATTCATGCCGCCGTCCTGGAGGTAGGGGAGTCCGGCGCATTCCGCCGCCAGGGTCACGCCCGAGAAGGCGGGCTGATCGTCGGCCAGCCGGCGCGCCCGGAGGTATAGATCGGGAAGGCCGCCCTCGCCTTCGCCGTTTTGTTCGTCCGGCCGCAGTTTCTTCCGCTCGCCCGGGGCGATGTCCTCGGCCAGGCCGAAGGAACCGTCCGGGAAGCGGGCCGCCATCCGCTTGACGGCGAAGCCAAGGCCGTTCCTCGCGTACCAGGAGCCGCCCTCCCGCTCCAGCGCCAGGTTCAGGCGGCTGGTCGCCGGCTGGACCAGGAGGAAGCCGGAGGGGAAGCGGGGCTTCAGCCAGCCGCTGACCAGGCCGAGGCCGCCGCCGAGGTCGGAATGCAGTTCCCCCGCGTCGTTCCGGAGCGGCAGCGCCAGGCTTTCCCCGGAAAAGCTCGGCGAGGCGGCGAACAGGCCGGGGCGCACCGCCCGCAGGTCGAAGAGCATGGCTTCCCCGGAGGCGGCGTCCCGCGCCAGCACGGCGAATTGGTTGTACTCGCCGTCCAGCCCCTCGCTCAAGAAGGTTCCGGCGACGATGACCGCCGTCCCCGCCAGGGCGATGAGCGGGGTGGTGATGAAAAAAAGCAGCGAATTCCGGCGGCGGCGGATGAACCAGTAATTCAGCGGGCCCAGGATCAGGCCCAGGAGCAGCAGGCTGCCGATAATGATGCCGATCGGCATGCCGCCCAGGGTTTCGAAAAGGCCGGCGCCGGAAGGATCGGCGATTTTTACGCCGGGGCGGGGCCGTTTGGGAAAATAGGCGGCCAACGGATTGACTTGCCGGGCCCGGGCGTACGGCGCCGCGTCCGGGATCGAGGGCGCGGCCCAGGGAGCGTGCCTGGCCAGCGTCGCGGCGTCCGCCTCCCGCTGGAGGAAGACCCAGCCGTTGCCCGCCGGGTACACCTCCAGCCGGCTGTCCAAGGCCGCCGACCGTTCCCCGGCGGCTTTTTCCAGGCCGAGGGAGGCGGCCGCCCCGGCCGCCCCGTCGCCCGCCAGCCAAATCCTGCCCCCGAACCAGCGCGCCCAGCGGGCCACCGCCCCGCGTTGATCCGGCCGGAGCGCCGCCGCCGCCCGCGGCTCCATCACCAGAACGCCGGTCAGGTTGGCGTATGATTGCCAGCGTCCGGGCAAATCATCGGCCGCAACGGCGTAGGCGAAGCCGCCCGGGCGTTTTTGCCCGCTGTCCAAGGCGCCGAAATCGCCCATCATGAAGCTGTTGAGGCAGGCCAGGGGCGCCGGGGCCGCCCCGTCAAGCTGAGCTTCGGAAAAGTTGTAAAAATGCTGGGGGCGCTGATCCGAGACGTTTCCGCCGGCGTATTGCAGGGTGTAATGCTGGGCCGGCGAGGTCAGTTCCAGACGGACCGGCGTCACCGGAGGGAGGGCGGCGCGCCGGGTTATGACGTGGATGTTGCCCGCCGCGTCCCAACCCCTCAGGGTCAGCCGCAGCTCGGCGCCGGTTTCCGAGCGCGCGTCCAGGATCACCGGGAAGGAGGCGCCGGCCGCCCACTGGGCCGGAGCGTGGATTTTGATCTCCGGATCATTGGCCGCCTCGGCCGCCCCGGCCGGCCAAGCCGCCAAAATTCCGAGGAGGATAAGCGCCCCGCGTCCGCGCATGCCGGTCATTCTCCCGCGATCCGCGCGGCCAGGGAAGGCGGTTCCCCGCGATCCAGTTCCCCGACGGCCGCGACGATTCCGGCGACCGCCCGATCCTTCAGGACGAAGTTCAATATGGCCGCCCGCAATGACGCTCCCCGTACCGTCCGCCGCCGCCCGCCGCCAATCCCGATTTTAGCCGTTTCCGGCGGCGGCGCAATGGCGCGGGCGGGGTTGGCTTTTTTCGTTTGCCTTTACCCGCTCCCGGGCCTTATACTCACTTTGGCAATGCCCTCCCGCGTTGGAGCCGGAAGCCCTTGGTCGCGAACGGGAAATTTCCGGCGGAACTCCGGTTAGCCTGGAAATGCGGACAAAACCACATCGGCGTCGGCTGGATTGATGGTATTGCGGCATAGGAGGTTATGCCACCATGGATACTGAACGGCTGGAGAAGTTGCTTAAGGGCGGCGAGACGCTTGAGGAGGAAGTGGAAGCAAGGTTCAGAGCCAGAAACGAGGAACGGGAAGTGATGCTGGGCCTGTTCCGGCTGCCGGTGCCGGACTATTCGCGCGAAGGTTTCCGCGAAGCGCTGAACAACGCGGTATTGCATCGGGACTATACCAGGCTCGATTCCATCTATGTGCAATGGCAACCCGACCATATGCTGATTACCAGCCCAGGCGGTTTCCCCGACGGCGTAACCGTTGACAACCTCCTCGTTCATGAACCCAAACCGCGCAATGCCCGCCTGGCCGACGCCTTTCGCCGCATCGGTTTGGTGGAACAGACCGGTCGGGGCATTGATCGAATTTTTGCGGGACAACTCCGTTACGGCCGCCCCGCCCCGGACTATGGCAGGAGCGACGCCACCGGGGTAAGGGTGGTTTTGCCCGGCGGGAAGCCGTCCCTTCAATTCACCGCGCTGGTTTATGAACAGGATAAGGCCGGCACTCCCTTTGCTCAGGATGAAATGCTGGTTTTGAACACCTTGTTTCTGGAACGCCGGATCGACAGCGAACGGGCGGGCCGCCTTATCCAAAAGGGGGGTGGCGCGGGTCGCGCGGTTTTGGAACGGCTGCTTGAAAAGGGATTGATTGAAGGCAGAGGCGAAAAACGCGGACGCGTATATAGTCTATCCGCAGCCATTTACCGAAGGCTGGGGCAAACCTTAGCCTCCACGCGTTCACGCGGGTTTGATCAACTCCAACAAACGCAAATGATTATGAGTTTAGTGG
>JAISYD010000299.1 GCA_031270145.1 Planctomycetota bacterium | reverse complement strand
GCGGGGAAATGCCGTTCAGCCTGGAAATCGCCTACCACGCCCCGCAGCCCGCCGACAGTCCGGACTGCCCCCTGAAGCTCGCCACCGCCCTTTCGGCGCGGCTGGTCGCGGAGGGGGAGCCTGTCGATCTGGCCGTTACGGTTGAAGCCGGCGACGCCGACGTCGCCATGCCGGTGGCGGTCGTCGGCCTGCCGGCCGGGCTCGAACCCCGGCATGAGCGGCTCAAGGAGTTGTTGGCGGAAGGGCGGATCGCCTCGTATGAAATATTGGGCCGCGAGCTGATCCTGTATTGGCGGGCGCTAAAGGCGGGGGAAAAGATCCAATTGTCCATTCCCATGCTGGCCGACCTGCCTGGCCGCTACCGCGCCCCGGCCTCCCGCGTCTACGCCTATTACACCGACGAGTTTAAGCGCTGGGTTCCCGGAACCGGGATCGAGATTTCGCCGCGGCGGTTTTAGGCGTTGCCCCGCGCTTCTGTCCGGGAAAGTTCTTGACAGACGCCGCCGTTCCGGCAAGATTATGCTCTTTGCGGGTTGAAACGTTGGTTTCGCCGCATCCGCCGCATCTGGTTGCCGGCGAGCGATTGATTTTGCCTTTATTTTACAGGAGCGGGCTACGACATGGCCAAGAAGAAGAAAAATCCGGTCGAGGTTTACCAAATGGTGTGCGGAAGTTGCCATAGCCGCAATTACGTGGCCAGCTTGAAGCGGGAGAACAAGTCGCTGGAGGTCAGCAAGTTCTGCCCTACCGAACGGAAACACACCCTCCATAAGGCCAAAAAAGCTTAAACCGGAAAAACCGTTCCGTCCCGGAGTCCGGACAACCGGCGGCGGGAAAACGGAGCGGGAAGTGGCGATCATCCTCGAAGCGTGGCCGGTCTTTGCGGGCCGGCCTTTTTTTCCCTCAGGGGGCGACCAGGTAGGGGCGCTCGTCCGGTTGCTCGAAGGCCGGATCGATCAAGCGGCCGCGGCGCAGGGCCTCGCGCACCCAGCGGTTGATTTCGTCCAGCAGCGCGTCGGCGGTCCGTAATTGCGGTTGGCGGCTCATCTCGTCGAATTTCAGCTTGACGATGCGATCCGCCGCCTTGTTGACCGACAGGGCCAGCACCGGTTCGGCTTTTATTTTGTCGACCACGTCGGTCACCGCCGCGATGGCGGCGGCGAGTTGGTTGACGGCGCCGGCCACGGCGTCGGGCTCCACCGCCATGGCGATATCCCCGAGCCGGCCGGATACGCCCCTCAGATTTTCGGAAACCGCGCCCAGATTGTCGATAATCGCCTGGAAGTTGTGGCTCCGGCCCGCCACGGCGTCCGTGATGTTCCTGATGTTGGCGAGGCTGGCGTTCAGGTTGGCCGCCAGTTCGGGATTGCCGATGCTGGCGTTGATGGCCCGCCTAGCGTCGCTGATGCCGCCGTCCAGGTTGCCGAGGCTGGCGCTGATGGCTTTTCTGGCGTCGCTGATGCCGCCGTCCAGGTTGCCGGCCACGTCATGGAGGCGGTCGGCTAGATTCGCGGCCCGATCGGCGATGCCGGTTGTTTTGGCCGAAAGGGTTTCCATGGTTTCCTGGAGCCGGGCGGATAGCTGGTTCAGCCGCTCCCGAAGATCGGAGGAGAGGCCGGCCGCGTTCCGGGCGGCTATTTTCACATTGTTGATAATGTCTTGGCTTTGCGAGAGGATTTGATTGGTATGGGCGGTCATGCCCTCCAGGTTGATGGCCAGCCGCTTGATGTTGTCGCGGAAAGCCGCGTCGCCGATGATGTCGTTTATGTTGACGGTGAGAATGGTGAGTTCCTCGCCGAATTTGTCGATCCTGGACATGAGTTGCGAGATGTCGGGGATGGGGGAACTTTCCAGCCGCTCCGCCTGGGCCAAGTCGCTTGTCCGCCTGACCTGCTCGGTGGAGTCGCCGGGGACGATTTCCAGGAAGGCGTCCCCGACCAGGCCGGCGGTGGAGATTTTCGCCGTGCTCATCTTGGGGATGGAGCGCTCGTCCTCAATGTGCATGATCACCTCTAGGTCGTTGCTGCCCTGGCGGAGGCGGATGGCCGCCACTCGGCCAATCTGGAAGCCGCCCATCTTGACCGGCGCCCCGGACTTGAGGCCGCCGATGTTGGGCATGGTGGCCATCAGCAGATAATGCCGTCCGAAGGCGGAGGCGCTGTTGCCCCAGACGATAAGCATGACGAGCAGCGCGACGGCGGCCGCGATGATGGTCATGCCGATGATGGTGGCCATGGTCGTCGTGTTTTTCCTCTCCGCCATTTCCTTCCCTCCCCGCGCCGTCCGGCGCGTCAAACCACGGTGCGGATCGGCCCGTCCGCCTCGCCCCGCACAAACTGCCGGATCATCCTGTCCATTTCCGACGCCCCGTCCGGAAGCGTCCCCGAACCAAGGCGCTCAAACATCTCCGGCGGGCCGTCCCCGACGATCTTGCCGCCGTAAAGCATGACTATCCTGTCCGCCACCTTGCCCGCCACCCGCATGTCGTGGGTTACGGCGATGGAGGTGATGTTGGCGCCGGCGAGCGCGGCGTGGGTGGAGTTGATCAAGTCGGCTATGGCGTCGGAGGTGACCGGATCCAGGCCGGTGGTCGGCTCGTCGTAGAGGATGACCTCCGGCCGGCAGGCCATGGAGCGGGCCAGGGCGGCGCGCTTGCGCATGCCCCCCGAAAGCTCTGACGGCATCTTGTCCTCCGTGCCCGGCAGGCCCACCTGGCGTAGGCGTTCGCTCGCCACCGCCCGCATCCGCTCCTCGTCCCTCTCGCCCATGGCCCGCATGGGGAAGATCACGTTTTCCCCCACCGTCATGCTGTCGAAAAGGGCGCCGCCCTGAAAAAGCATGGCTATGCGCTTCCGGGTGGCCTGGAGTTCGTAGCGGTTGAGCGAGCCCAGCGGGCGGCCGAAAACCCGGATTTCCCCCCGATCCGGCTCCAGCAAGCCAAGGATCAGCCGGAGCATGACGCTCTTTCCGGTGCCGGATGGGCCGATGATCACCAATTTCATCCCCGGTTCCACCGACAGGCTCACTCCGGCCAGGGGGGCGACGCGGCGCTCGCCCGAGCCGAAGCTCTTGTAAACGTCGTCCAGGCTGATGACGCCGCCTGCCGTCTCCGCCGGCGGCCTCGCCCTGTCCGCGGCCTTGGCCTCTAAACCGTCTTCCGGCATGGCGGCGCTTCTCCTTCAACCGGCGATCATCGGGAATTCCAGACCGCAATCAGGGCGTCGCTCGCGGCGGAAACGGCGCCGCTGCCGGCGTCGGCGACGCGATCCCAGATCGGCTGGGCGTAAAACAGGATGATGGACATGACTAGGTTGAGGATGAGGATGGCGATGCAGGAGGACACGTTCGCCGAGGTGGTGGCCTTGCCCACGCCTTCGGCCCCGCCGGTGGTCTTGAGGCCGTTCCGGCAGCAGATGAGCGAGATGGTGACGCCGAAGACCAGGCCCTTGGACAAGCCCTGGACGTAGTCGTAGGACACCATCCATTCGCTGATCTGTATCCACTGGAAATACCATTCCGCCCCCAGCACGAATACGGTCATGACCAATCCGGCGATAATGCCTATCATCATGGCGAAAACGGTCAGCACCGGGGTCATGAAAAAGCTGGCTATGACCCTGGGAAGGACCAGGTAGCGTACCGGATCCGTGCCCATGGTGCTCATGGCGTCGATCTGCTCGGTGACGTTCATAGTACCGATCTCGGCGGTGATGGAGCAGCCCACCCGCCCGGCCAGCATCAGGCCGACCAGCACCGGGCCCAATTGCCAGACCTGGGCCTTGGCCACGATGGCGCAGGTCCAGCTTTCCACCCCCAAGGTGACGAATTGGTTATAGGAGGTGTAGGCGAGGACGGCGCCGGTGAAGGCCCCGGTGGTCAAAATGACCGGCAGGCTCTGCACGCCGATGAAATAAAATTGCTGGATGGTTTCCCGCTTGTACGGCAACCCCCGGATCAGCCAGGCGAGACAACGGAACAGGAGGATGGCGATCTCGCCAACCCCCCGCAATCCGTCCAACGCCGCATTCCCCAAGGCGGTCGCCTGTCGGAGCATGAAAATCCCGTTCGTCCCGCGCCACCGGCGTCCGCCCGCCCGCCCGCCAATTCAAAAAATCACCGCGCCGTCGAATGCGGCGCAGAACCCTCATTTCAATCAAGTTGCCGGCCAGCGGAGCATCGGGCAATCCGGTTGGCCGCCGGTTCCACCCATTGCACTACTTTGGATTCTATGGAAAACGCTTCCCCGGCGCAAGCGAAAAGGCCGGAGCGGCATGGTCATTCGGTTTGAAACGCATCCCGGCAGGACTGGAATGCTGCGCCGATGACGGAGCGCGCGCCGTCAACGCCGTCGCCAGGCGGAGAAGCGAATGATCCTGGTCAAAAACCTCCGCCGCCGCGGCGCGCGTCCGCGAGGTATTTCCGGTTTTTTTTGAGATTCGCGCAAGAAAATCCGCGATTTCGTCGAAAGAAAACTCTCCAGGAGGGAAATTGCCTGACAGCCGGGTTGTCAAGTTGGGGGCATTGTTCCTCGAACTCATGG